>DAOVZK010000032.1 GCA_030635145.1 Planctomycetota bacterium
CTGTCGCCCTTTCAGGGCTGATGTATCTATTGGCCCTACACCGTGGGCTGACGCCCACGGCTAAATTCTGACCACCCCTGCGGGGTTAAAATCAAAAAGAAAAACAAGAACCAGCCCCCGCCAGAAAATCAGGTCGCTCACATTTTCTGAGATCGCCGGTTTTTTTATTTGACACAATGTTCGCCTCTTGTTAGGGTGCAGAAATGGACACTGACACCCGGTTAAGCATACTCAGCGAAGACGCCCAGTATGACCTTTCCTGTGCCTGCGGGAGTAAAGATCAGGATCGGCGGCGGCGTGGTAAGAACGGAATGTGGGTCTACCCCGCCTCGCTGCCCCGCGGTGGCAACGGGATCATTCTCAAAACGCTCGTGAGCAACTCGTGCGTTAACGACTGCGGTTACTGCCCGCTGCGCACCGGGTGCGATACGCCCCGCTGCACGCTCACACCGGATGAAATCGCGCGAATTTTTATGGACTACGTGCGGCGAGGGGGAATTTTGGGGTTGTTCCTGACATCGGGAGTCGTTCGCAACGCCGACTACACGATGGATCGCATAACGTCGACGGCTGAGATTCTCCGCAAGCGATACCAATACCGCGGGTTCATCCATCTGAAGATAATTCCCGGTGCCTCCGATGCCGCCATCGAAAAAGCCGTCTCGCTCAGCAGTGCCGTTTCGCTAAACGTAGAGGCCCCGACGGCGGCACGGTTCGCCCCGCTTGGAACGGGTAAAAATTTCACCCGCGACATCGTTCGGCCTGTCCAACTGATAAGCAAGCTGACCGGCAAATCGTCGCGATATGCAAACGTATCCCAGACCACTCAATTTATCGTCGGTGCCTCAAATGAACCCGACAGCGAAATCGTCGAGGCAACGTCACGACTATACAACAACTGGAATCTCGGGCGGGTGTATTTCAGCGCGTATCAAAAAGGTCTCGGGGATGCGAATCTTCATGGAGAACAAACCCGCACTCCGCCCGAAAATATTCTCACTCGCGAGCATCGGTTGTATCAGGTGGATTTTTTGCTGCGAAAATATAAATGGAATGCCGCCGACGTACCATTTGACGACGGGGGGAATTTGCGGATCGACATCGATCCCAAACAGCACTGGGCCGAGCGGCATCCGGAATTTTTTCCCGTAAAAATCACACGCGCCACTCGCAACGAGCTGCTTCGCGTTCCGGGGCTGGGCCCGACGTATGTTTCGCGGATTCTCGACACTCGCCACAACGGAATCCTCCGCGGACTGCGTGATGTGGGGTTGCGTGGTAAGCGGCTGGAGGCTACATCGCGATACGTCACAATGCGATAACGGTTCGCGCAAAAAAAAGGCGGCAAGCCTTCCGGTCGTAACCGAAAAACTCACCGCCGCTTGGCTGTGTAAAAAATGCGAGGCTTATAGCCCGAGTTCTGTCTTCAGGGCCTTGACCTTGTCGGTCTTTTCCCAGGTGAACCCTTTGCCACGCCGGCCGAAGTGCCCGTCGTGTGCGGTTTCGGAGTAAATCGGACGCCGCAAATTCAGATGATCGATAATGGCCTTTGGCGTCAGCGGGAATATTTTCTGGACGGCCTTTGCGATTTTGGCTTCGTCGATAACTTCGGTACCTTCGCAGTCGACCAGAACACTAATTGGTTCGGGAACGCCGATGGCATACGCCAGCTGTACTTCGCAGGCAGTGGCGAGCTTGGCAGCGACGATGTTTTTGGCAATGTAGCGGGCCATGTAGCTTGCCGAGCGGTCAACCTTTGAAGGATCCTTACCGCTGAAGGCACCACCACCATGGCTGCCGCGGCCGCCGTAGGTGTCGACAATAATTTTTCGCCCGGTAACACCGGCGTCACCGTGAGGCCCACCGATAACGAAACGACCCGTCGGATTTATGTGGAACTTGATCTTGTTATTCCACATCTTGGGATTCTCGGCCATGATTACGGGCTTGATGACTTTCTTGATGATCTCGTCGCGTGCCCACTTGGTCATGTTGCCGGTTTTCTGATTGACAACTTTCGCGTTGTCAACATGCTGCGTTGAAATAACAACGGTGTGAATTCTCGACGGAACATTATCCACGTATTCGATGGTAACTTGGCTTTTCCCGTCGGGAAGAATCCAGTTGAGCTTGCCGTTTTCGCGAACTTCCGAGAGCTTCTCGGTCAGGCGATGCGAAAGATAAACCGGCAGCGGCATAAGTGCCTTGGTTTCGTTGCAGGCAAACCCGAACATAATGCCCTGGTCACCGGCACCCTGCTCGCGGTGCTCGCCCTTACCTTCGGTGACGCCCTGCGAGATATCCGCCGACTGCCCGTGAAGTGCACGAACTACGGCACAGCTGCGATAGTCGAAACCGATTTCAGGATGGTCGTAACCGATTTTGCGGATGGCTTCGCGAACGATTTCGTCGATGCGTGCCAGCTCGTCTTCTGCTTTTTTCGTATGAACCGTAACCTCACCAGCCAACACTACCAGACCGGTCGTTACCATGGTTTCGCATGCCACACGGGCTGCTGGGTCGTGACGGATAAGTGCGTCGAGGACGGCGTCGGAGATTTGGTCGGCGACTTTGTCCGGATGACCTTTTGTTACAGATTCACTTGTGAAAAGATGCTTAATTGCCTTTGCCATGAGTCTCAAACTCCCTATAAATTCCGCTGCCGCCCGGACAAGTTCCTCATCCGCAAACGACCAGCTATGGGTTTTTACTCTCACCAGCACTCCGCTGGTTGATTTCGTAAACGAACGTAGTAATTTATCCTCCCATCGGCGCAAAAGCAACCCCCTGCTTGTCTGGAATCCCCAAAAAACATTTCAGCTGCAAACGGCGGCGGGCAGAAGACTATTCCGGTTTGGGTTCCGGGCGTTCGTATATCTTCTGAAGCTCTTCGATTGCTTTTTTACGCTCGGCGTCGAGGGCATTGCGAACATCTTCGGGTAGATCATCGGGGAAAATGTAAAATTCCAAGTCCCGCCCCGACGATGTGGGAATAGGTCTTCTCGGTTGTTAAGCAGGCGATAAGCTATACCATTGGCCTGCCGCTGATATCGACGAACCAACTCGCCGAAACCGGCAAGATCACCCTTACGAGCAAGAGCCACAAGTTGCTCATCTGTAATAACTTGTGATTCTTTCATCTTGTCGTCCATTACGATAGACACCCACTAAACACGCCCGTTAGCAATTTTTTAGAATATTTTCCAACCAGAAAACATCCCGGTTTCCGGAAAAACAAACCGATTCACGTATACCCCTCAAGATAATACACATCAATGCCATTTGCGAACAGGAATTTCCCGCGTAAAAAAAAATTTGAAAATTGCGGAAAAAACCAAAGTTTTTGTAGCACTTTTAATGACATGATATGTAGAATGTATATATCCACTTTACGTCGTTACGTCTCCCCCTGCGTAGCGATGAAATTAAGTGGTAGGCGCTTGGCTGTAGAGCCGCGATAATGTCGCGGCTCTTTTTTTTGCGACAATGGCGGGTTGGGTATCCGGTTGTTAAGTTTCGTGTCATAGAGTAGAATCGCAAACCATGAGTAACAGCAAAGTATGCACGACGATTCGGGTTCGTTACAGCGAGATCGATCGCATGGGTACGTTTTACAATTCCCGCGCGTTGGAGTGGTTTGAAGTCGGCCGAACCGAATGGCTGCGGGCGACGGGAATTGCTTACAGCGAAATGGAACGTCGCGGGGTGGGATTACCGTTGGTCGAATCGCACGTGGAATATATCGGGACAGCTACGTACGACGATGAATTGCAGATCGCCGTCTCGGCCGAGATGTCCGGCAAGGCACGAATGCGATTCGACATCGAAATCGCCCGCGCCGACGGATCCGGCAACGTGGCACGCGGTTATACGGTTCACGCACTTATCGATCCAACGTCGGAAAATTCCGGCACCATAAGGCCGATACGTCCACCGCAATGGTTCCTCGAGGCGATTCAAAACGTCTGACAGTACATCGTCGCCCAATGCGGAAAATGTCTTCCATAAAAGACGAATTCCGCATTCCTGCCCCTTGCTCACCGATGCTATTGCATGTACACTGTTTGTCCTATTTTGTCACAATCTTTTATAGAATATTTTGGAGAAAGCTTAACATGGAGCGTAAAAAAATAACGGCAGTAGATTGCACGATTCGGGACGGCGGACTGATGAACAACTCGCAGTTCGACCTCGCGATGGTACGCGCCGCCTTTAAGGCATGCTGCGACGCCGGTATAGACTACTGCGAACTTGGATATCGTAACTCAAAAGATATGTTCGACCCTGCCGAGTTCGGCCCGTGGCGATTCTGCGACGAACATGATCTCGTGGCCGCTACCGAAGGCATCGACCGCAGGAATACCAAAATCGCGCTGATGATGGACGCACACAAGTCCAGGCCCGAGGATCTGCTCCCGGCCAACGAGTCCGTTGTCGATCTGATTCGCGTGGCGACATACGTGAAGGACAAGAATCTCGCGATTCGTCTCGAGAACCACGCCAAGGAACTCGGATACGAAACAGCCATCAACATCATGGCGATTTCGCACGCACATATGCCCGACCTCGAAGTTTTCTTAAACGATGTCGAAGTCGAAACCCAAGCTGAGGTCATCAACATCGTCGACAGCTTCGGTTCGATGTATATGGACCAGCTGCACTACATGATATCGAAGTTCCACATGCACCTCAAAACCAAGGCTGTCGGTGTACACTTCCACAACAACCAGCAGCTGGCCTTTGCCAACACGATGGAAGGCATCATTCACGGTGCCACCTGGGCCGACGCGACAATGAACGGACTGGGACGTGGCGCAGGTAACTGCCCGCTTGAACTGCTCATCAGCTTCCTGAAAAATCCCGACCTCGACATCCTGCCGGTTCTCGAATGCATCGGGGAGCACGTTATCCCGCTGAAGAAAAGCATCGCGTGGGGTTATCATATCCCTTACATGATTACGGGCATTTTGAACCAGCACCCGCTACCGGCGATTAAATGGATGAAGGACCCCGACAACACCGACTACCTCAAATTTTACGCCGAAGTCGACGACGGGTAACCGGTAAATTTTGTGTTTGAAAAAATGAAGCATAAAAGTGGAAAATGAGTAAAACATGAGCGAGATGAGCGAAATATGAGTGAAAAAATTCCCGCGTCCGACTTTATCCGCAACGCCGTCGCGGAGGACATCAAAAACAACCGCTGGGACGGTAAGGTCGTAACCAGATTTCCGCCCGAACCCAACGGGTACCTCCATATCGGCCATGCCAAGGCGTTTGGAATCAACTTCGGAATCGCAGAAGAGTTCGGCGGGCGTTGCCATCTGCGTTTCGACGACACAAACCCGACGGCCGAGGAAGAGCATTACGTCCACGCCATTCAGGACGACGTAAATTGGATGGGCTGGGACTGGGGCGAGAATTTATTTTTCGCGTCGGACTATTTCGAGCAGATGTACGACCTCGCCGTTAAGCTGATTAAAGACGGGCTGGGGTATGTGGACGACCAGTCGCTGGAAGAAATCCGCCGCACCCGCGGTTCGCTGACCGAACCGGGTGTCGAAGGCCCCTACCGCAACCGGCCGGTCGAAGAAAATCTCGACCTGTTTGAACGCATGAAAAACGGCGAGTTTCCCGACGGTTCGCGCGTACTGCGTGCCAAACTAGACATGGCCTCGCCCAACCTCAACATGCGCGACCCGATCATGTACCGCATCTTGCACGCACACCATCACCGCCAGGGCGACAAATGGTGCGTTTATCCCATGTACGACTGGGCACACGGATTAGAAGATTCCATCGAGGGCATCACACATTCGCTGTGCTCGCTGGAGTTTGAAAATCACCGCCCGCTTTACGACTGGTTCCTCGACCAGCTCGGTGTACATCATCCGCAGCAAATCGAATTCGCCCGCCTGAACATGACCTACACAGTGATGAGCAAACGCAAGTTGCTGTCGCTCGTCGAGGCCGGACATGTTTCCGGCTGGGACGACCCGAGAATGCCCACACTCAGCGGGCTACGACGGCGCGGTTATACGCCCGCGGCAATCCGCGAATTTTTGCGACGGGCCGGTGTCAATAAGTTCAACAGCACCGTCGACGTGCAGCTGCTTGAGCACTGCCTGCGACAAGATTTAAACGCAACATCCCCGCGAGTAATGTGCGTTATGGATCCGCTGAAGGTCGTCATCACGAACTATCCCGAGGGTCAGGTCGATCAGCTTGAGGCGATCAACAATCCCGAAGACGCGTCAGCTGGAACTCGAGAGGTGTCGTTTACCCGCGAGCTGTACATCGAACGCAATGACTTCATGGAAGACGCACCGAAAAAATTCTTCCGCCTGACACTCGGCAAAGAAGTTCGGCTGCGATACGCATACTTCATAATCTGCACCGATGTCATCAAAGACGCCGACGGTAAGATCATCGAGCTGCATTGCACATACGACCCCGCCACTCGCGGCGGCGACGCACCCGACGGACGAAAAGTAAAAGGCACGTTGCATTGGGTGTCGGCGGAGCATTCGATATCGGCGGAGGTGCGTCTTTACGAACATCTGTTCGCGAAAGAAAACCCCGAGGACGTCGAAGAAGGTGCAGACTTCACGTCGAACCTCAACCCCGACTCGCTGAAAGTCGTCACCGACGCAAGGATTGAACCGTCGGTCTCCGTCAGTGAGAGCGGATCACGATATCAGTTTGAACGCATCGGGTATTTTTGTGTGGATGCAGACTCGACGGCAAATCAGCTGGTATTTAACCGAACGGTTTCGCTGAAAGATACTTGGGCAAAAATGCAGAAGAAGGCGGAAGGCAAATAGTGTGTCATCCCGGGCTTGACCCGGGATCCAGTTTGTAGGCCGGGTCTTGACCCGGCAATTCAAGTCTTGAAAAATGTTTTCGCCGGGTCAAGACCCGGCCTACAAATTAAAAAATACGTGAGCAAAAAATGCAAAAAATAAAAACTCGTTTCGCACCGTCACCGACGGGATCGCTTCATGTTGGCGGGGCGAGGACTGCCCTTTTTAATTACGCCTTGGCACGCAATCTTGGTGGGACGTTTCTGGTGCGAATCGAAGACACCGACCGTGCCCGCCACAACGAAGACGCCGTCGAATCCATCGTGCGAGACCTGCAATGGCTGGGCTTGGAATGGGACGAAGGTATCGGCAAGGATAACCCCATCAACGCCGGACCGTTCCAACAGAGTTTGCGCCTTGACGTTTACAAAAAATATTTGCAACAGCTGCTCGATGAGGGCAAGGCGTATTACGCTTTCGATACGCCTGAAGAGCTTAACGCGTTGCGCGAGGCAGCACAGGCAGAGAAGCGAGATTTTCGCTACTCGCGGCCGGAGACGCTACCAACTGCTGCTGACGTAGAAAAAGCACGCGCGGAAGGTCGGCCGGTTGTTGTACGGCTGCTTGCTCCGAACCGCGACATCAAAATTCACGATGAAGTTTTCGGTGACGTCACCATCGCCGCCGACCAGCAAGACGATTTCATCATCGCCAAGGCCGACGGGTATCCGACGTATCACCTCGCAAATGTCGTTGACGATGCACTCATGAGTATCAATTTCATACTCCGCGGGCAGGAGTTCCTTGCCCAGACGTGGCGGCATGTTGCGTTGCGCGAGGCGCTCGGATTTCCCGAACCGAAATACGCGCACCTGCCGCTGATTATGGACATGAAAGGCCGGAAACTTTCCAAACGCGACGGTGACGTCGACGTGAACCTGTTTCGCATCGCCGGGTATCTTCCCGAAACGATGATCAATTTCATCGCCCTGCTGGGATGGAACCCAAAAGGCGACCGCGAAAAATTCTCGCTCGCTGAGATGGCTGAACTATTCAGCATCGGCGGAATCGGTAAATCCAACGCGAAATTCGACCGCGACAAATTGCTGTCTTTTAACACCGATGCGATGGCCGCCGCCAGCGACGAACATCTGCTACACTGCTTCAAAGACTTTTTAAGTGCTCAACAACCCCCTGTTTCTATACCTACTGAAAACGACGAAATTCTCGCACAGCTGTTGGCGGCAACCAAAGGAGCACGAACGTTTGCCGATATCGTCACAAAATGCGAAGTGCTGTTCGACGCCGACGATTCGTTCGACTACGATCCGAAATCCGTCAAAAAGGTGTTGGCCAAAAACGATGGTGAAGGTTACGCGATGCTGCAGACAATCGCTCCGCTGTTAACCGAACTCGACTGGTCGAAAGAAGGCATCGAATCATGGATGCACGATTTCTGCGAACAAAACGAAGTTGGCATGGGTAAAGTCGCTCAGCCATTGCGCGTTGCACTTACCGGAACGAGCATCTCACCGGGCATCGGCGACACGCTGGTACTGCTGGGTAAAGACAAAACCCTCGCCCGCATCGAGCGTTGCATCCAGTCACACAATAATGATAAGGAATGACAAAATCATGGCCATTCCTACGGGCTGACCACCCCGCCCCGCCATGCGGGTCGGCCTAAGATAGCTCAGTTTGTAGGCCGGGTCTTGACCCGGCAATTTAAAGTTCGCAGCCATTCTTGCCGGGTCAAGACCCGGCCTACTACTCAATGCTTTTATTACAAGCGGCGTTGCCGCCCTACTTCCTGTTATGCAACGCCCCGAAATGATGCAGCGACTGGCTGGCGCGTTTAAACCGCCTTTGCCGGAAGTATCCGGCATGGTCGATGGCGCGATACGTCAGCAGCTTGGCGGCGTCGAGGATGAACATCCATATGGAAGTGTACACCCACACCCAGCCGATAAGATACCACGGCATCGCTTCGACCACACCCCAGCCGAATCCGCAAAGCAGAATCGCAAACACCTGCGTCGCCACGATTGCCCAGAACAGTTGCCACGACGGGAACGGCCGTCGCCAAAAGCTTTTCCGCGTCCGCGTGAGGAACATCATCAAATGCCCCCCCGCCACCAGCTGCAAAAACAGCATCGTTTGCTGATGCGCCGGATCGACCGTCTGCTCGTACCTCGCCATCGACGCCCCGCAAATCTGCCCGAGGTTCGGGAGCACTTCGCGAATAATCGCCAGCAGCCCGAACGTTTCGACAACAGACAGCACGCCCAACACCGACGCCACCGTCAGCACGCTTTTCATTTCCCAGCGTACGGGTTTTTTACTTATGTAGGTATTGTCGTACGCGATGGTCATGATCGGAATATCGTCCAGCAGCGCCAGCAGAATAATCATGACCGCCGTTAACGGCTGAAAGTTGTTGCCGTTTGCGTCATGCGGATAACACAGCATCGCCAGCACCACGAAAAACATAATGTCAATCGTCATGGCGATGCGGTAGATGGTGTAGCTGAGCATTCGCTCAAAAATCTGCCTCGCCGTCTGCACAGCTGTGATAATTACGTTCAGACCCGGTAGCGTCAGGATAATCGCCGCCGCCGCCCGGGCAGCGTCGGTGGCACCGGAAACAGCCACGCCCGTGTCGGCTTGCTTCAGGGCCGGTGCGTCGTTTACCCCGTCACCCGTCATCGCCACGATATGCCCGCGTTTCTGCAGCGCCTTGACGATGCCGTATTTGTGCTCGGGAAAAACCTCCGCAAACCCGTCAGCCGTCTCAATTCGCTGAGCGACCTCGTCGGAGATATTGTTCGGATCGGTACCGTCGGCGAAAAAGCTCCCAGCCGGTTGTATCTGCGTGCCCATCCCAAGCTGACCCGAAATCTGCGCACCGATGGCCGTGTTGTCGCCGGTCACCATCTTCACGTCGATACCGTGATCCTTGGCAGCTGCGATGGTTTCTTTTGAGTCTTCACGCGGCGGATCGAACAGCGGTAATATTCCGAGGAATTTCCACGTGTCGCCGCTTTCGCCCTCCGCTTTCGCGATACCCAGCGTGCGATATCCCTTGGCGGCAAGGTCGGCGACGGATTTCTTCGCCGTTTCGCTGACGTCCAGCTCCATGTCGCACATTCCCATGATAACCTGCGGAGCGCCCTTCGTGAATCGCCGCACCGCCCCGTCGGGGCATGTCACCACGCCCTCGGTTCGTTTCAATACGGGATCGAACGGCACGAACTTCGTCTGCTTGTAGGCGTCCAGCTGCGAGGTATCTTTCAGCCCGCCGATAACGGCAAGGTCGATGGCGTCCTTGTTTTCGGGCTTGGAGGCAAGCGCACCGGCGAGTATGCAATCGTCGGGGTCTTTGGCACCGAGCACGATCGGGTCACCGAGCGTGAGTTTGTTTTGCGTCAGCGTGCCGGTTTTGTCGCTGCAGAGAATATCGACGCCCGCCATCTCTTCAATCGCCTGCAGCCGCGAGACAATCGCCTTGCGTTTGGACAGTGCCAACGCCCCCAGCGCCATCGTCACCGACAACACAGCCGGCATGGCAACGGGAATTGACGCGATGACTAAAATCAGGATGAACTGCATCATCTGAAGGATCGGCACGTGACGGAACAGCTCGACGATGATAAGCAGAATGCTTAGCCCGACGGACACTGCGATTAAAAAATCGCCCACACGCATGACGGCCTTCTGAAAATGCGACACGGCCCCGGCGCCTTCGACGAGCTTGGCGGTCTGCCCGAAAAATGTGTTCGAACCCGTGGCCGTCACCAGCCCCGACATCTCGCCCTGCTTGGCAATCGAACCGGAATACGCAACGTCGCCGATTTTCTTCGACACCGGCAGCGACTCACCGGTAAGGGCAGCCTGATCGATGCTTATGTAGTCGCCCTCGATTAGTTTCGTGTCAGCCGGGATCACATCGCCCATTCGCAGGCGCACGACATCACCGGGTACGATCTCGGCGGCGGGAAGTTCCTCCCATTTACCGTCGCGCAGGGTGCGGGCCTGCAGCGCCAGCTCGCCCTTGAGTGCTTCCAGTGCGTTAGAGGCTTTGTGCTCTTCCCAGAATCCGATGCAGGCGTTGAACACCAGCAGCGAACTGATGAAGATAAGATCCATCCAATGCTGCACGACGAGCGACAGCAGAATTGCGATTTCGATCATCCACGGAATCGGGCCCCAGAAGTATCGCAGAAACTGCGTGATGGGGGAGACTTTCTTCTCCTCGAGCGCGTTGAGGCCGTACTGCTCTAAGCGCTGCTTGGCGTCGGCGGCCGTCAGCCCCGTGTCGCTGCAATTCAGCGCGGCGTAAACGTCGGCGACCGACATTTCCTGCAACTTCTTCGTGTCTAATCCAACGGCGTTTTGCGATTTATCATTACCCATTATTTTCTCCCTGCAAATTGTGTCTATGCTATCGGGGGTTAATTATACAATCGGCAAAAAGCGGTGCAAACTTCTAGCTGTTTTCCGGCAACACGGGTGGGGGGGGTAATAAACGCTGTCACTGTCATTGCGAGCGTAGCGAAGCAATCTCGCCGCTAGCAGCGAAGGCATTATTAATCGCTACGGTCACACCGCCCACCCCGCTGGGAGTTATTTACCGCCGGCGTTGCCGGTTGCCGCGTCGCTGCGCTCCTCGCAATGACAAACCGCGAGCCGCGGAGGCATTATTGGAATGTTTTCTTTTCTGTCATCCCCGACCCCGATCGGGGATCCAGGTTTTCTTATATAAAACATTTCCCGCGTCATTTCTACATTCTCTGGATGCCCGCTTTCGCGAGCATGACACAAAGGGAAAAACGTGGTTGCAAAAACCGCAACCACGGCACCCGGCTTCGCTACACCCCCGGCTAAATCCTTATCGCCCTTTCAGGGCTAATTATTGCTACCCCTTCGGTGTCCCCACGCCACCAGGCTATTCTTCACTGAACCTCAACCATTTAATATTGCCCGTGATATTTTTTAAATTTAATTCCTCTCTTAGATCGTCACGCAGGCTATTAATCAAGGGGTCAAGTTCAAAGGCCTTATTTGTCGCTAGCCCTTCTGTTAATTCTCTTGCCAGCTCTACGTGTTCAAGCGAACCGAAAAGTTGAATATCACTTAGGATATTTTCAAGCTTTTCTTTTCTATCTGGTATTAGCTCACGGTGCGATATTTCACATGTTAAAATTCTATATGCATTTATAAGGTGTTCTGTAACTATCTCCCGTCTTTTTGACACGAGCGATCTTTTATTACTGAAATAGTTACCAATTACCCAGCCTATTACAGCTAGGACTACGCCTACTATGATTTGCAAATAGGTTTCCATTTTGTAGCCTTATAATATCTATTATTTATCGGTCGGGGATGGCCGACCCTACTCCCTGATCCCTACCGTTTCCGGTGCCGTCAGTCGGCGACGACGGATTCGGTTCGCGGTTCGCTGGGTTCGCTGCTGCGGGCGCCGCTGCATTGCAGCAGGAAACTCGCCACGCCGACGTAGAAGAATCCGAACATGAAGATCAGCAAAAACGGCGTGGTGAAGATCATGCGAACGTCGGCGACACTGTGAATCGCGCAGACCAGCATGTAAACGCCCATGAGTATTTCGAGGATCGGCAACACGAGTTTGGCCTTTCGGCGCGGCGCGGTGTACGAAGCCCCCGCCCCGTCCAGCCCAAGCCCATACTTGGGTGTGCGGACGAATTCGCTCTTTTTCCCGCAGCATGCCTCGATGATTGCCTTGGTATTCGACACGCAAAGCCCGACGGCCGTGGCCATGATGGCCGGCATGAATTTTAAAACCGTCCGCCAATCGCCAAACAGCACCAATTGCGAAGCGGCGTAGAAAACCATAACCGAGGCCGTACCCAACGTGATTGCCACCACCGACAAGAACCCCTCGAGCATCGAACCACCCCCACCACCCGGGTCTGTGCGGAGATAGATCACCGGATACATCAGCAGCACCAGCAGCAGCATGAAAATGTGCATGGCGAAACCCGTGAGGTGAAAAAATGCCTCAACTTTCGTCTTCAGCGGAATCGACGACCGCATCACGCGCGGTAAAAGCTTGATCGCCGTCTGCACCCCGCCCTTTGTCCAACGAAACTGCTGAGCCTTGAAGGATTCCATCTCGGCGGGTAGCTCGGCCGGTGCGGCAAGCTCGGGAAGAAACACAAACACCCACCCTCGCAGCTGCGCGCGGTACGACAAATCCAAATCTTCCGTCAGCGTATCATGTGCCCAGCCACCGGCGTCGTCGATGGCAGTTCGCCGCCAGATCCCAGCTGTGCCGTTAAAGCTGATGAACCGCCCGCTGCGATTTCGCGCGACATGCTCAATGGCAAAATGCCCGTCGAGGCAAATCGCCTGGATGCGTGTCAGCAGCGAGTCGTTGCGATTGAGGTGATCCCACCTTGCCTGAACCGTGCAAACCTTCGGGTCGGTGAAATGGTGAATCGCACGGTTGATGATATCGCTGCCGGGAACAAAGTCGGCGTCGAAAATCGCGACAAATTCGCCCGTCGCCGTCGTGAGTCCGTTGGCAAGTGCCCCGGCCTTGTAGCCAATGCGGTTATCCCTCGCGATGTAACTGATATCCACACCCTGCTGCTGCCAATGATCGACACTAAGCTTGGCGATGCGGGGGGTTTCATCGTCGCTGTCATCGAGAACCTGAATCTGCAGCCGGTCTCGCGGGTAATCGAGCTGGGCAGTGCAGTCGATGATCCGCTTGGCAACGCTCGGTTCGTTATACATCGGCAGCTGAACGGTTACGTGCGGTAGTTCGTCGAAACACCCGGGGACGTGAACATTTTTGCGGTGGCGGCAGTACAAATACACCAGCACGTAGCGGTGGAATCCGTAGATGCAGACCACAGTCAGCACGAATGCGTAAATAGGAAGCAGTATGTTTTCAGCCGGTTCTATCCAATGCATAATTTCGACAATATTCCCATTCCATGCAAAATTGTGTACGGTGCACGCTTAAAAAAAACCTGCACCCCACCGAATGCCATGTTTTTAATTAACGTCCTTCGGATGAGCCTTGTCGCCCATCCCCCAACGCGGGGGCAACAAATACAAATTCCTATACAATAAATTTGACGTTTTCCTCAGACGAACATTCTAACCGCAATTACCTGCAACATTCAAGACGCAGGTTGCGTGACGAGAGGATGTTTATTGTTCGGGATTCTTCCACCGCGGAACGTATCGTTTTTTCCACCGCCGCTTAAACAGGCTGTACTTTAATACTACATCGCGAAGTAGCATTGAAAATCTTGTTTTTTCGTATTTTTACCTAAAATACGAAGCACGAAACCCTAAATCCTAAACAATTTCGAATGTTCAAAATCCAAATTTTAAAAACAAAAACGCCAATTTTCCATCCATGGTTGTTTTAGTTTTTGGCAATTTGAATTTCGTATTTGTTTAGAATTTCGCTATTCTAATTTTGAATTTAACACATTTGACATAATTGCCTGCGCAACAATAAGTTGCTGCTTTTCTTTGTTAGTTAGGTCACGCTGTAGTATTAAGATACACCAGATCGCCCAGGCCGACATCGCCCGTCAAGAAATCCTGACAAAAAAACTCCTCACAGCATTATCGGCACAACTTGTTGCAAATAAAGATGTTACAAAAACAACTACCGTCAATCCATCGTTTTTTTCGCTATAATAGCGTTTCATGTCTATGTTTGGGGTTGACAAATGTGGTGTATTGCCTGTATACTCGCTTTCGCAGTTGACGAGCCAAACTGCAGGACGAAGTGGTAATCGAAAAAGTCGAGGGACTCTCCGAAAACCGCAGATGTGTATCACGTGAGCCCGTGGTGTGATCCTGCAAATCCGTGGCAATGCTGCATCGCAAGTTGTGGCTGTTCGGCTGGGCCGTTTTGGACCTTGCCAGATGCCTGAATATGGAGTTTTAACAAGCGAGAGGGTTGAAAATGAAAAAATCTGCAGGAGTTATAGTTGTACTCTTAGTCGCCGTCAGCATCATCGGAGTTGTCTTTGCTAATTCCCATAGCAGCACAAAATCAGATGCCAAAAGCTCGGTAGTTGCCCTCACCAATACGCAACAGGACGTCATGGCTGACCAATCCAAACCGCAAAGCATCGCGATCCAAGCTTCCCCGGAACCCTGCCTGATGATACTCATCGGAGTCGGCGGTCTGATCTATGTAGTTGGTAAAAAACGTCGCAGCCGTCGTCGCAGATCCGCCTAGTACACCAATCGCGGAATATTTCCGAAACCATCGGGGGGATTTTCAATAACATCAGGGGATGATCTACGTCGAAAAATACCTCATCCGACCGCAATTTTGCCTCACCCTCTGTACGAAACCGCTGTGCAACCCCATTAAAAAAACTCAGCCCCGCTATTATATTAACGGGGCTGAGTATCATCCTTGACGTGACACCATTCCGAAGCCTTCCAGAACAGCGGATCTGCTTATGGTTGACGAACCCTCCGAAAACCCGCCCTCCGGCAGGCCTCCTGGTTAATCAACCAAAGCTAATCCATCTTATGTTGTAAAGTCGCAGCCCCGAAAAACAATCAGCCTTCGATTCTGCAATCCAAATCTACTTCCATCGTATCTATTCGTCAAGTTTTTTTAAATAACGCGTTCTAGTTAATCTGTTCGTCAAGCAGCCTAAGCAGGTCGCTGGCGGGCATTTCTTTCGTGCCCATCGGCGTAACCCAGGTAAGCGATTCGTTTTTCGCGAGATTTTTTTCCAGCCGCTGAACCGCCAACACCACGGAACTATGATTCTTACCCATAAACCGCCCGATCTCCGGGTAGCTCATTCGCGTATGGCGTCTGGCGAGATACATTGCAAGCATTCGTGCCACGGAAACGGTTCTCGTTCTGCGTGATGAATGAATATCGGCGGGGGTGATTCCGAAAAACGTCGCCGTTACGGATTCGATGTCGCCGAGGGTGATGGCGCTGTCCGTACGGGCGAGATGATCCGACAACGCGTCGCGTGCCATGCTCAGCGTAACGGTAGTATTCTCCAACGCCGCCAACGCCGACAGCTTAACCAACGTCCCTTCCAGCTCTCTGATCGATCCGCGGATATGCATCGTAACGTAGCTCAATACTTCCTCGGAAAGCTCGAGCTTCATTGCGGCGGCTTTGCGGCGAAGAACTGCGGTGCGAGTTTCGCGATCCGGTGACTCGATTTTTACGAGCATCCCCGACAGGAATCTTGAAACCAGTTGTTCGTTCAGTTCGCCAACCATTCGCGGATGTGCGTCGGAGGCAAGGAGTATCTGCTTACCCGCCGACTCAATCGCATTAAACGTGTGGAGAAATTCATCCTGCGTGGCACGCTTGGCGGCGAGAAAATGTACATCATCGATAGCCAGCAAATCAAGTTTGCGATATTTTTCGCGGAACTGCGCCCCCTGCTTATTGCGAACCGCGGTAATAAATTCGTTCGTGAACTGCTCGCCGGTAACGTATTTCCACTTCAGCGGGCCGTTGCCGTTATTGTGCATTTTCGAAATCGCATTGCATATACCCTGCAGCAAATGCGTCTTGCCGACCCCACACGATCCGTGCACAAACAGCTGCGAGCAACTGTTATTACCCGACCCCATCGCTGCCGTCATAGCAGCCTGATATGCGAGCTTATTGCAAGGCCCCACGACAAAATCGTTGAGCGAATGTTTCAATACGGGGGAGCTAAGCGGTTTTCGCGGGCGGGCACGACCCTGAGTGGCGCGGGATACGATCTCGGCCTGGATGTCAAGCTCTCGCTTGCTGCACTGCCCGTTGAGCGAAGGATCAATCGCAACTACAACACCAAGTCGCTGCCCAGTGTGAGTTTCTACAGATTCAATCAGGTCGCTCTGATAATGCTGCTCAATCCAGTTGGCAACAAACGGGTTCGGAACAGAAACTTTGATGTGTCCGTCTTCCACGCTCACCGCAGTTCCGTGCTTGAACCACGCGTTATATTTTTGCGGACCGATGCGATCCTGCAACGTGCCAAAAACACGCCGCAAAACATCATCGCCTGCGCAGAGATTACCTGGTACAGTTTTCATTACGATTCCCTAAACACCCTCTTATAGAACTCACAATTGCTCCTCAACAAATACGCGACTATTCATAGGCATATCATTTTGTTGGCTACACCACCTTGTTGGTCACATTACCGCGTTCGATAAGAATACATCCCACACAAGAAGCAACAACTTGAGCCAATTTAGTCACCCAACCCCAGGTGGTCAACTATAAACAATCCGATTTTCTTATCCACAAAACCCAACGTCTGTATTTTAAATCGCTTGGAGCAGAAAAAAAAACTTCATCCACAAGTTACCCACATTCTTGAAAAATCAGGCACTGAGGGACTGGGCAATAGGCACTAGGAAGAGTGACTATTCGGCGAATCTTGCGTAGGCGTAGCGGGAAAACGCTTTGCGGAATCCGAATTGCTCGTAGAGTTTGACGGCGACGGTATTTCGCGAGTCGACCGCAAGGGTCATGCGTTTGATACCATCGCTGCGGGCGGAGGCAATCCCATGTTTTAACATCAACTCACCAAGGGTTTTCCCGCGAAATTCGGGGGCAACCCCCAGATAGATAACTTCAGCTTCGTAAGACTTTTCGGTTCGGTTGAGCAATATGCACCCGGCCGGTTTGCCTTCAAATCGCAACACCCACCACCACTGCGGTGTGAACAAACCTGTGGTTTTGTGAGATTCGATAATATCCGGCATCGGCCTGACACCGACTAATCGCGGGCAGTCCTGCGAACCATGATAGGTCTGCTGGATCGTAGCCTCCAGTTCGCCCTCGCAAATATTCTCGTAGCTGACGAATTCGTAACCTTTCGCAGCTGGGATAACAAACGGATCGTCACCGAGCGTTAAAACCATGTACACAAGCTCGACAAGCTCCTCAAACCCCGCCGCCAGCAACGCCGACGCATCAGGATGCTCGTTTTCCGGAACAAATCGCTGCACCATGCAATGCTCGCGGTTGAGGACAGCCGAAGAAATTTCCCGCAGCAGCTCGACGAGCGACTCGAAGTGCACTTCGCTACCGTCGGCTGGGCTGTGATACAAAAACGGCACCGACCCTTTCGACACCAGCACCATCGCAGCAGAGCGAATTTGCCCCTTCGGGTTCCGGGCGTACCACAACCACTTTCGCTTGCGGGGCGTGCCCTTTAGCAGCTTCCTGAGCGATTCTACGTGCACATCACCACCAGAGTCGGTTTCGGTGCCGCAAATGATATGCCGCAACGCATGGGGCACTTTGCGGGTCGGAACTGGAGAAATGCTTTTCATCTTGCCGATATTATACCGCGACATCATGTTTCGTTCCCGACTGTTTTTGGGCGGAAATGAAATTTCGCGGTGGTTTGGGTGCCAAAGAGTTGACATTCCCGCCGTTTGCATTTAGATTATAGGCCCTTGGAGCTGCGGAAGACCTGCAACCTCAAGAGTTTGCGATAGCGATACAGGAGAATCTTATGAAAATCAGGATTGCACTGCTGGTGATGATAACCGTCGCGTTGGGTGTAATGTTTTCGACACCGGGCATCACTGCCCCTACGCCCTCAGTTGCGACGGCCAACTGGCAGATTAATATCGACTATCAGTCGCCCGAACCGCTGTTGCTGAAGATTCCGGGCGAGGCCAAACCTCAGCTGTTTTGGTACTTCCGATACACCGTCACCAATCGCACGGGTAAGGAACGTTCTTTCCACCCCAATATCGTGCTGTTTACGAATACGGGCGAAATCATCCAAGCCGGTGACGGGGTATCACCCATAGTCTTCGAAAAGATCCGCTCGATTGCCAACAATCCCCTGCTGCTGGATCAGTGGAGCATTGGCGGTAAGCTGCTGCAAGGTCAGGACAACGCAAAAGACGGCGTTGCGATTTTCCGCGACTTTGACCCCAAGGCCACGTCCTTCGATATTTTCGTCGGTGGGTTGAGCGGTGAGACGACCTCGATTAAGCTCCCGGCCCCGATTAAAGTTACCGAGTCCGGCCCGGATGGCAAAGAGCGTACGATCACGAAAACCAAGGTGTTTCTGACCAAAACCCTCAGGCTGAACTACATCGCAGCCTCCGAGGCCGCCCAACGCCAGCGATCGAAAGTTCAGCTTGTCGAAAAAGACTGGATAATGCGTTAAACGCACCGAGTTCGGTAGATCACAAGAGATGCACAAGAGAGGATTTGTCCTATACAAAGGGGCGAATTTGTTTGGAAAAACCCGTTGACACCACGGAAAAAGATGGTATCTTCTTCCTTTCTGTCCGCAGAATAGGTTTAGCTGCGGGTGGGTTAAAAGACGAACAGGGCTGCAAAGCCAAAAGATCAGGAGTTATAGACATGGCACATAAAAAAGCTGGTGGTAGTACAAGAAACGGGCGCGATAGCAATCCGCAACATCGCGGAGTCAAACGCTACGGTGGCCAGGCGGTTACCACAGGTACCATCATCGTTCGCCAATGCGGTACGCCGTTTAAGGCGGGTAAGAACGTCGGGCGAGGCCGCGACGACACACTCTTCGCACTAACCGACGGTAAAGTCGAGTTCCGCGGACGTTTCGTCGACGTCGTCGCAGATGCCGCATAACCTGCGACGCTGCCGCGAAATTTTTGTTAAAAAATCCAGGATGGTTCCATTATATCGGTGCCATCCTTTTTTTTACGGTACTTAAGAATTTAATATCCAATATCCAACACGGAATATCCAAGGATGAAGGAAAGATAAATAAAGAAAAAGGAAAACAACCTAAAGAAGTTTGATTTACAGGAACGACTCGTTAATTATGCAGTTAGGATCATCAATGTGTCTGAACAAATGCCTGACACAAAGGCTGGTAGGCATATTTCTTCTCAAATGCTAAGAAGTGGAACATCTCCCGCACCAAATTACGGTGAGGCTCAAAGTGCTGAATCTAAGTCAGATTTTATTCATAAAATGAAAGTGTCGTTGAAAGAGTTGCGAGAAACGCAAGTGTGGCTGCAAATAATTGTTCAGGCAAAATTAATTAAACCGTCAACAAAATTGTCCCCTCTGTTGCAGGAAACAGATGAGTTGATTTCAATATTTTTCAAGAGTATTGACACTGCAAAAAAGAACAAGGAGCGATAGCGACGCTCTTACCTTGAAAATTGGATATTCCGTGTTGGATATTGGATATTTAATTTTCTTAAACCATAAAACAAAGTTTTTTCAGCCAACTCTCAACGATTACCTGAAAATCCCAAAAACATGAAGCACGAAGTTCCCACAACCCGAACGATGTTTGTTGACGAAGTGAAAATCACTGTCATCGCCGGTGGCGGTGGGCACGGGTGTATGTCGTTTCGTCGCGAAAAGTTCATTCCCCACGGCGGCCCAGACGGTGGAGACGGCGGTAATGGCGGGAACATAATTCTCGTCGCCGACGATTCGCTAAACACGCTGCACCACCTGGCTGGTAAACATCACTGGCGGGCAGAGCGGGGAATTCACGGAATGGGCAAAAAACGTCATGGCCGTTGCGGTGAAGACGTTGTCATTCCCGTTCCGCCGGGAACGATTATTTTCGACAACGATCACGGCATACTGCTTAGGGACCTCACCGACCCCAACCAGCGTGTGGTTGTCGCCAAAGGCGGAACCGGGGGTAAAGGCAATACGCGATTCAGGACCGCCACGAATCAGGCACCGCGGGATTTCGAAAAAGGCACCCCGGGTCAGGAACGTAACCTGCGACTCGAGCTGAAACTCATCGCCGATGTCGGGCTCGTCGGTAAACCCAACGCCGGTAAGAGCACCCTGCTGAGTCGCCTGTCGGCAGCTCGGCCGAAAATCGCAGACTACCCCTTTACCACGCTGACGCCGTTTCTGGGCATCGTGGAACTCAGCGGTTACCGCCGTTACGTCATGGCCGACCTCCCCGGACTAATCGAAGGCGCACACACAGGTGCCGGGCTTGGCGACGAATTTCTGCGGCATGTCGAACGGACGCGGCTGCTCGTGCACATGGTAGACATTTCACCCGTCACCGGTTCGGCACTGGAAGATTACGAAACCATCTCCAACGAGCTGGAGCAATATTCATCACAGCTGGGCGACAAACCAAAACTCATCGTCGCCAATAAGATGGACCTCACCGAAAGCGAAGAACACCTGGCTGAATTCGGCAAAGAATTCGGCGCCGAAATTATCCCCATCAGCGCCGTCACCGGTAAGGGCCTCGACACGCTACAGGAAAAAATCTGGGCCAAACTTCAGGAAATGGACCGCGAGTAATTCGGCTCCCCTTGCAACGCAAGCCACAGCACGACGGGCTATTAATTACATCCGCTGTTAGCAGCCTCCGGCGTTGCCGGCGCCACCTTGCCCTCAACGAGGGCGAATAATTACCTCCGGCGTTGCCGGCTACCATTCTTGTAGTTCGCCGACGATTTCTTCGATGAGGTCTTTCATCGTCACAATTCCGATATGCTCCCCGCCGGAATCTTTCACAACGCTCATCGATTCGCGAGCTTGCTGCATGGTGTAGATCGCGTCGGTAACTTTCGTGTCGGCTCGCAGCACCAATGGGCTGGTGGCGTGAATTTCCGGCGTTAGCTGTTTTTGATCCGTAAGCACGTCGTGAATATGCACAATGCCGGTGATCTGTTTGCTGGCATCCAGCAGTGGAATTCGCGAGTAGTTGCGCAGCTTTAGAAGCTCTATGAATTCCGTGCGGGAGATATCGGCTGGGGCCGTGAAAATTTTGTCGATCGGCTCATAGACATCGATAAGTTTTACGGTTTCGATTTGCATGGCGCGGCCGGCCATTTGTTGCTGGAGCGGCGTAATAGTTCCGCTGGCTCGGGCTTCGGTGAAAACGCTCATCAATCCCTCAGGGCCGATGAGTCCGGCGACTTTTGTACGCCGGCCCAGCACGGTAAGGAACAATCGCGAAACACCCCGCACGAGATAGCTAAGCCCCACAAGTTTAAACGCGATGTCGGCAAGTCGCAGGAACCACGCCATCCGATAAACGATTCGCTCGGACATGCGAGCGACTAAATTTTTCGGCACGCTGTCACCAAATACAAACATCACCGGCGTAACCACCAGCATCGTGTAGTATTCCGCAGTGCCAGTTAGCCCGGCCAGCACAAACAATGTACTAACGGCAAACGACGCGACGTAGCTGTGTATATTCGTCCCGATCAGCAGCACGGTCAGAAGGTTGTCGCTGTCGTGTGCGAAGGTGCGAAGAATACATGCCGAACGATTTTTTGTGGCGGTTTTGGCGTTTTCCGCAAAAAGCTCCAGTCGCATCTTGTTGAGCCGATAGAACCCCATCTCCAAACCGCTATACGCTCCCGAAAGCACCACGTTAAGAATAAACAGTAGCGACCAGAATGCCCACTCAAATATTTCACTAAATGTTTCACCGAATATGTTCACAGCGATCATGCGTCACCCCCTGTGAGCTTTACGCACAGCTGTGAGACGCGGCGATGCCGCATTTTCTCAACCGTAAATTGCAGGTTTCGCAAGGTGGCGGTGTCACCGGGCTGCGGGATTTTTCCCAGCAGCGTCGTGACCAGTCCGCCGAAAGTGCTGACACGTTCGTGCGAAATTTTGATATCGAACGCCTCTGCCCACTCGCGAACGGGCAAGTCCCCGGGAAGCAGATACTCCACATCGCTGATTTTCTGCACCGCCAAACATGGTGCCTCGTCACGCGGATTCGGAAAATCGCCCACGATTTCCTCGACGACATCCTTCAGCGTAATAAGCCCCGCCGTCCCGCCGTACTCGTCCACCACAATTCCGATCTGCCGATGCGTACCGCGGAACCGCCGCAAAATTTTCTCGAGATTCGCCGATTCAGGCACAAATTCGATCGGCTCGACCAGCTTGGACAAATCCTCGTGCGATTCCAGCAAAAACCGCTTGGAATAAATCACGCCCAGCACATTATCCAGATCGCTACGATAAACGGGAATTTTGTGGAACCCTGTTTCGCGGAAAAGCGTCGCAAGCCCCTCAGGCCCGTCGTCGATATCGTAGGCGGTGATGTCCACACGAGGAACCATAACGTCGGTGGCTTTGACGTCGGTCAGCTCGATAATTTCCTGCAGTAAGTCGCTCGTGCCGTGAGCGATAATCCCCCGCTGAAACGATAAACCCATCAGGCCCGACATTTCCGCGACGGTGATGTCCTCTGCGGTTACCGCCCGCGGGGTGAGAATTTTCGTCAACGGGGCAACGAGGAGCGTTTCGAGAATCCATAAAACCGGCGAGAGAATTTTCTGGATCAGGAATATCGGCATCGCGACGGTGCGGGCCCAGAACTCGGCGATCGAATAGGCCAACATTTTCGGTATAACCTCACCGAAAAGTATCACGCCCAGCAGCGGAACGAGCGAGGCGATGGCGACATAAACGGTAGCCACGCCGGCGTCTTTTAATTCGATAACCATAACGGCAGCCGTCGCAGAAAACGCAACGTTTACGATCATGTTGGCAAGCAGCAGCGTGTTCAGCAGACGGTTCGGACGCCGCAGCAATTTCACGACAACGCCCCCCATGGCACCGCCGGCGGCGAGTTTTTGGATTTGCCCGCGAGACAGCAAAAACAACGCCGTCTCCGTACCGCTGAAAATCGCAGACAGCAGCAGCAAAATCCCAAGGGTTACGAAATCCCATGAATGGTTCGCAAGAGTGGTGAGAAATTCAGCGAAGCTCATCGCCCCCCCTTACACACGTCGCAACACCCAGAGGCTCCAGGGTCGGCGTCATCGTCAGATTGTTCGCATTGTTCAAACATACTATGCTAGAGATTATACCGGCGCAGCGGGGTTACATCCACTGCCTTGGCGAAAAAGTCACGTTATCAAATCCCGGAATTATCACGTCGGCGAGTTCGAGCATATCACCGAGCGATTTCATCGCGGTGTCCTGGTCGGCCGACTGTTCCCAGATTATTCCGCGCTGGAGATGCTCTCGCGTAGCAGCCGCCGGGCCTGTAACTACAATTGTGTGCACCTGCGGTGTCAGCAGCAACCCTGTGCAGCCGGGCGTCGCCCCAAACAGCGGATAAGTCGCGATCTGCTCGGTAAATTTTTCCGGAGCCGGTTTAAACTTTCGCACCAAATCCAGCTCACGCTTCAGATCATCGGTATCGGCGTTGCCGAGTCGCTCAGCCGTCTCTGTGGTTTCGTCGAGACACCGGGCGTACCATTCGAGCTCTGTTTCACCGCACCACCACTTGGCCGAGGCGAAAATCCCCGACTCAATCGCTCGCCGAAAGTCAGGCCGAAGCGTCGTGCAGAAAATATCGGTTATGCTCTCGGGGCCGACACCGCAACGCTCCATTAACCGGGCGGTTAAAATCTCACCCGGCAAGGATGGGTCAACGAGAATTCGGCGATCCCCGTCGGTCACCAGCGTGGTCGTTGCGTGCTGCGAGCGGACGGGTTTGGTTTCTTTCCAGACGACGTTGTGCGATAGCGTCCCGATACTGATTATGCTGTATTCTACTGACATGCCCACATAACAGCGAATTACGCGGCGAAATGCAATTGTTTTCCCGCTAAAATCGACTACAATGCAGCCTTTAATTGTAGACTGATTTTTTGAACAGGATATTTATTTCGGATTTAAGAAAAGAATTTTTACCGCAAAAGAACACATAGAACACAAAGTAAGATATTTTGCATGACGTTTTTCTTTAGCGTTCTTTGCGATCTCTTGCGGTGAGTAATCTTCTCTTACTGATAACTGATAGCTGATAACTTGAAATTAGTGGGATTGACAGGAATAAAAAGTGGCAATGCCCACTGGAGAAACCAATGGCTGAAAATGTAATGGAAGAAATAGTCGCACTATGCAAACGCCGCGGGTTCGTTTATCCCGCTTCGGAAATATACGGCGGAATCAACGGATTCTGGGATTACGGCCCGCTGGGCGTACAGCTGAAAAACAACATCCGCGACTCGTGGTGGAAAACAATGGTCGAGTGCCCGCCGATCGGCCCAGACGGGCACCCCATCTGCATCGTGGGTTTGGACTCGTCGATTATTCAGAACCCCAAAACCTGGGTGGCCTCGGGGCACGTCGGCGGATTCAACGACCCCATGGTCGACTGCCGCGAAACGAAATCTCGCTACCGGGCCGACCACATCAAATGCGCCCAAGTCGTACAGGCCAAGGGCGAAGAAAAACACGACCTCGGGTGGTTAGCGGTTCTTGAAGGCGACCAGATGATCGTGGACTTCGAGAAACGCGCGAAAAAGCTCGTCAAAAAGGCCGGCGGCGGGGAGCTGATCACCCCCGAATTCGACGACTTCCATCTGTTTATGAACATGACGCCCGAAATTCAGCAGCAAGTCACCGGCCCGGACACAAAAACACCCGGCACGCTGACCGAACCGCGAATGTTCAACCTGATGTTCGAATCTTATGCCGGTGCGATTCAGGATGAGTCGAGCAAAGTTTACCTTCGCCCGGAAACGGCGCAGGGGATTTTCCTGAACTTCAAAAATACTGTCGACACAATGCGGGTAAAAATTCCGTTCGGCATCGCTCAGATTGGAAAAGCCTTCCGCAACGAAGTCACCCCGCGAAACTTTATCTTCCGTTCGCGCGAATTCGAGCAGATGGAAATGGAATGGTTCTGCCCGCCCGACGATGCCCGCCAATGGTACGACTTCTGGAAACAGCAACGCATGGACTGGTGGTTGTCGCTGGGGATCAAGAAGGAGAATCTGATTTTCCGCGACCACGACGACGACGAGCTGGCCCACTACTCCAAAGCCTGCGTGGACGTGGAATACAAATACCCATTCACGGCCCCTGGGTTCGGGGAACTTGAAGGCATTGCACATCGCGGATGTTTCGACCTCACGCAGCACAAGGAGCATTCCAAGGCGAAGCTGGAGTATTTCGATCAGCAGCGTAACGAGCGGTATATTCCGCACGTTATCGAACCGGCCGGCGGGCTGACCCGCGGGCTTTTGGTGCTGTTGTGCGAAGCGTACACGATTGACGAGTCGCGGCCGAGCAAGGTTGTGATGAAGTTCGACCCGAAAATGGCGCCGGTCAAGGCGGGCATCTTCCCGCTGGTCAATAAGGACGGTATGCCGGAAATCGCCGAGAAACTCTACCTCGAACTTCGCTCGAAATACGTCTGCCAATTCGACTCGAAGCAGAGCATCGGCAAACGCTACGCCCGAATGGACGAAGCCGGCGCCCCCTACTGCTTCACCATCGATGGGCAAACCAAAGAAGACAACACCGTTACCGTGCGTGATCGCGACACTGCAGAGCAGTCGCGAATTTCGATCGACAAGGTCGCGGGGTTCTTAGCGGAAAAAATCGGCAAGTAACAACTGGCACATAAACTGGAGAAAAAATCATGAATGCAAAAAATGAAAAGCAGCGATTGGGAAAATTGGTCGGGCTGATGTTGATTGCAGGATTTTTTGCGATTTTCGGCGGCGGATGCCTCAAAGTTAACGCCAACACCGACGTAAAATTCGACGGTGACGGGGATAGAAAGCAATCGAAAAAGCATCGTAGGAAATTCAAAAAAGACGACGCCTACCACGTCGCCAAATCCATTGCCCGCGACGCCGGTGCGAATCCCAGAGATTACGACATCCACGATAAGAAAATCGATAAGGTTTACTGGGTGATTTTCGAGCGGCGGAACCAGCGCCGTGACCTCGGGTGGAAAAACCACTTCGCCGTCCGCGTGGTTTCAGAAAACAACGCGAAATTGTACAAGTAGAAAAATCTTTGGGAACAACCAAGGCATCCATTGACCATCTCGTGGATATCCACGAGATGGTTCGGAGACTAGGCGTCAGCCTCTGTGTCATCCTCGCGAACAGGCTGTGTCGCAATTGCCATAACAGGTGATTCTATTTTTTCATCGATATGCTATAATGCCACCAGCCAAATGAAAGGATTCACTGATGGCATATCGATATCCAGATCGTAAGCAAGGAACCCTCTTTCCCCAGAGCA
>DAOVZK010000069.1 GCA_030635145.1 Planctomycetota bacterium
AAATTCCCACAGTCTCTGTTCAATTATCTACAGCTATGTCGCTTCTTGTCCGCCAAATTTGGACTCACAACCACCCAGCGTCAAATCGTTCGTCTCGTTTCCACATGCCCCACATCACGGCCAGCAGCTTGCGGGCCACGGTGTGCTTGGCATTACCCGGTGTTATACCATTTTTCAAAAGTCTCCTATATTGATAACCAAAGGGATTGTCGCCAACGACCGCATTCGTTGCCGCTCCCATAATCGCATCTTTCAAACGCCGATTAACTTGCCATGCCAGATGCAGCGAACCTTTGTTCGGTCTGCCGTTTTTATCTGTCCCACTCGTAGAACGCTGCAATCCCAAACCACAATACTTGCACAGCTGGCTGCGTTTTTTGAACCGCCACGGCGTATCGAGATACGCAAACAATGTCGATCCACGAACCGGGCCGATACCAGGAAGCTCTTCCCAATAGTCGATAATAGGATGTTTTTTGCGGCGTTTGCAAATCTGTTTAAATGCCGCCGTAACTTGTCCGCCCACTGCTGCGTAACCTTTATATAGTAGCTCCAACTGTAATCGAAGTTCGGAGTCTTTGATTTCACTTCGCCAACGATTCCATATCTCAGCTATGAATACTTTTGAGTTTAATACCACACCGTGTGATCTGGCTATCGCGTAAATTTTATTTTTCTGGCGGGTCTGTTCCCGCATGCGGTCGTGATAAATACCGACCCATTCTTTGAAGACTGTTTTGTCCTCATCCATGCTGTGATAAACCTCTCGCAAAAATCCGCCGCGTGCCAGCTCGGCAAGCTTGGCCGCGTCAATCGGATCATCTTTGTCGCCGTCCTTTGCGATGTAATGATTTCGCCGCGGATCGCAAACGATCATTTGATCGACGTTACCGTGAAGGTTCCTGAATAACCAGCCCGACATGCAGCCTTCTTCGATAACGAAAATCTTTGGCCGTGAAACCGTCTGCAAAACTTCTCGTAATGCCGGTATTGTCGTTGGTACGGAAAATCGATTTATAATGGTTCCGTTTCTTTCGATGGCTAATTCTGTTCTTGCAACATGGACATCGCCAGCGATATACTTTGTAGCAACCATGAGAAGGCTCCTTTCTTTTGATACGTTGATGATGTTTTGGACACACCATTAGCGTACCATAAAGGATGCCTTCTCTTCATATTATCATGGTCAGACCTGAAAGGGATGGCCATGATTCTTGATTTTTCGATTAACTAACAACTTTTTCATGGCTACCCGGCTACGCCGTGTTTCCATGCCACCCAGAAAAACTGGATCCCCGCCTGCGCGAGGATGACAGAAAAGTAAGACCCAAACAATAATGCCTCCATCTATCGCCTGTCGTGCTCGACTTATTTACCACCGGCGTTGCCGACTTTTACGATGATTTTTACGGGGCATTTTTCGGCGGCGGCTTGGAGGGGGGCGACGGAAGTTTTCGCGTCGTATTTGTCGTAGTCGATGACGGCCATGTCGCCTTGCATTTCGATGATGGAACCGTCAACCTTCGTGCACATCTTACAGCCGATGCATCCGATGCTGCAGACTTTTTTGACGTCCTTGCCGAAGTCTTTGTTGTTGCAGGCTACGACGAACATTTCGTCGTCTTTCATCGGCATCATGGATATTACACCGCGTGGGCAGGCTTTTTCGCAGGCCTTGCAGCCGACGCATTTTTCGTAGTCTACCACAACCTTGCCGTTGATGATGTCAATGGCGTCGAACTTGCATACTTTCACGCAGTCACCAAACCCGATGCACCCATACGTGCAGCTTTGGATGTTTGCCACAAGCTCGGCTGAGGCACAGGTGCGTTCGCCGAGGTACTCGCACCGGCCTGCCTTTTCGTCGTACGACGCGGCGCATTTCACGATTGCTTTGGCGGGGAAACCTGCTTCGACCTTTACACCCATAATGTTGGCGATCATCTTTGCGACCATCGCGCCGCCGACGGGGCAAAGGTTGACGGGCGCGCCCTCTTTGACGACGCCTTCGGAGTATTCTCCACAGCCGATGAATCCGCACGCACCGCAGTTGGCGGCGGGTAAAACTTCGTCTATCGCCGTAATCTTCGGGTCAACGTCCACGGCGAAGGCCTTGTTGGCCCAGCCGAGGATAACGCTCATAATCAACGCCAGAATAAGCATTACTCCGGCGGCCATTGCTATGGTAATTCCCATTTGTCCTGTTGCTCCGTCTTAGGTAGAAGGCTTCGTTGTGTAGGCGATCGATTTAGTCGCGTCTTGTGATTCGCCGGTTGGTGCTTGTTCGGCGGCGGTTGGCTTTGGCGGGGTGAGAAGTTTGCCGAGTTGCTTATCCACGCCCGTAAACGCCATAAACGCCATCGCCAAAATTCCCGCTATCAGCAGCGTGATTCCCGCGCCTTTCAGCGGTTTTGGAACATCGCACAATGTCAGTTCCTCGCGAATTCCAGCCATCAGTACGATAGCGATGGTGAATCCGATTCCGGCGAAGAACGACAGCGTAAGTGCCTGCCCGATTCCCCAGCCGGTCGTCCCGTCGACGTATTTTAAGATCATCAGGCACGCGAAAAGAATCGCACAGTTCGTGGTAATCAGCGGGAGGAAAACCCCGAAGCTTTTGTACAGCACCGGGAAGAATTTCCGCACGTACATTTCCACCAGCTGCACGCTGGAGGCGATGACGAAAATGTATATCAGATAGTTAAGGATGCTCAGGTTGCTGGTGGCGGTGGGGTCACCGGAGCATTTCTGGTATATCCACGTTGCCAGCGGTGCGCCTTCTTGCAGGATGTAGTAGGTAAACATCCAGCTGAGTGCACCGGCGACGGTGATGACGAATGTTACGGCGCAGCCCATGCCGAAGGCCATGTCTACGCGGCGGCTGACACCGAGGAATGGGCAGACGCCCACGAAGTAGTGCAGCAGAAAGTTGTTGACGACAGCTGCGCCGACGGCGATGAGAATTAGTTCACCAACGTATTGCATTTGTTATTCCCTTACGCTTCCAAAGTTGTTTTGTTTTTGTTGCACATACTGCCGATCCACACGGCCGCGCCGAGCAAGATTCCCAGCGTGAAAAACGCGCCCGGTGCCAGGGCCATCAAACCCCAGCGATATTGCTCGCCCGCCGTTCCTGTTTTCCAAAACAGCTCGACCCCGAACCAGCTACCCGAAGACAGCAGCTCGCGAACCGTCGCCATCGATGCCAGCCCGAGTGCAAAACCGACCGATTGCCCGACGGCATCGGATAGTGCGGTAAATACGCGTTGCTTGGAGGCACAGACTTCGCAGCGAGCGATGATGAGGCAGTTGACGATAATCAGCGGAATGTACGGGCCAAGCTCTTTGCTCATGTCGTACATGTAGGCCTTGAGCAGGCGGTCGGCGATGGTTACGAAAGTTGCGATCGTCAGCGTGAAGACTAAAATTCGCAGGTGCGGTTGCAGCAGGTTGCGAATGAGCGAGACGATGACGTTGGCACAGATTAGCACGAAGGCAACGGCGGCGGCCATGGTCATGGCGGCTTTCATCGAGCCGGTAACCGCGAGCACCGGGCACATACCCAGCAGCTGGCGATAAACGGGATTCTCCGGAATCACGCCGTTTACGAATCTTTCCAGTGGTGTCGGGCCGTCGTTTGCCATTTTTTATTTATCCTTCTTTAATTCCGCGAGCAGTGCGGGTTTTGCTTTGGTAACGGCATCGTTTACTATGCTCGTGACGGCATCGGACGAAATCGTCGCGCCGGTAATGGCGTTTATTTTTCCATCTTTGATCAGCTTTTGCTCGGGCGACATTCCTTTAAGCACGACAAGCTCTGTGGCGGTCGGCTGATCGTCGTATTGGTCGTTCCAACTTGAGTCGGTAATTTTGCTACCGAGGCAGGGGGTTTCCTGCTGCTCGATAACGGCAATCCCCATTATCTTTGTTGCGGTTTTGTCCAGGCCGATGAGCAGCTCGATTTTGTCGGCGTATCCTGAGCCCGAGGCCCGCAGCACCCAACCGACGAGTTTGCCTTCGCTGTTGATGCCCTTGCGAACTTCCATTCCCAGCTGCTTGGTGAGTGGTTCATCGAGCTGCGTTTTGGCAGCGTCGGCACCGGGAATGAGCAGGGGGATCTGCGTGTTGATGGCGTCGAGTTGATTTGCGGCGATTTTGTCTTTCAGGGCCATGTGAATTCCGGCGAGTGCGGTTCCGAAGCACGCCGCCAGAACGATTACTAACCAACCTTGTTTAATGTATTTCAGCATTTTTTAATTCTCTCGTTGCGGTGAAGAAACACGTAAGTGTTCACAAACTCTTTCCTGTTAATCAAAGTAATCCAAAAGTTATCAGCTATCAGTTGTCAGTTTTCAGAAAGAGAAGAAAGAATTTTCACCACAAAGGAACGCAAGGAACACGAAAGATAGGATTTATAAAGAATTAAAAACTATCTTTGCGATCTCTGTGTTCTCTTGTGGTGAATTTTCTTACTGATTTATGATCACTGACTACTGAAAACTTCTATATCCTGTTATCCTGTCTAAAAAATTCAAGCAATGGTTACAAAATTATTTGCCTACAACAGCCGGGCCACCAAATGGTTTTGGAACTGTCCAGCGATTGATAAGCGGGGTAACGGCGTTCATCAGCAGAATCGCGAACATGACGCCTTCGGGATAAGCGCTGAACAAGCGTATAAACATCATCATCAATCCGAACCCAAGCCCGAAAATGAATTTGCCCTTCGATGTCGTCGGTGTGGTGACGGGGTCGGTGGCGATGAAAAATACCCCGAACAAAAACGCACCGCCGAGCAGTTCGTGCAAAAAGCTCCAGGCCATTGGGCCGTTGCAAAGGTCGGCGATGCCAGAAGCGATTGCTACAGCGATCACGCCGCCAAGCGGAATCTGCCACGCCGCCGTTTTTCGTATCAACAAATACAACCCACCCAAAAGGCACGCCAGCGCACTCGTCTCGCCCAGCGACCCGGTTGTGTTACCGAGAAACAGCGACAGCAGCTTCGTGCTGTATCCGTTAGGCTCTTTATTGATGAGTTTCTTCGCCGCCGTCATCGGCGTTGCTCCGGTTTCGGCGTTGAATTTGTCACCAAACTTTGTGGTAAGCTGCTGGGCCTCTGGGCCGGTGGCACATTGCGAGGGTAGGGCACCGAGGTCTTGCAGCCACGGCATATGTTGGTCGATATTTTTGACGTAGGCCGGGGCACCCATCGCGGTGGCAAACGAAAGCATGATAAACGCACGCCCGACCATCGCGGGGTTGAAGATATTGAACCCCAGTCCGCCGAAAATTACCTTGCCCAAACCGATAGCGATAAACGAGCCGATGACCCCGACGTAAATCGGAAGATTCCACGGCAATGACATCGCCAAAATGATGCCAGTGATAATCGCCGAGCAGTCACCGATGGGGGCTTTGCGTTTTCGCATTGCGGTGAAGGCGATCTCGGCAATTAAGCAGCTACCGACGCAGACTACCAGCTGCAAAATCGCGTACCCCCGGAACATTACCACAGACGCGATCATCAGCGGGACTAATGCGATGATAACGTCGATCATCATGCGGCGGGTCGATGTGCTTTGGTCGCGGATATGCGGGGCCGGTGCCACTGCGAGAACCGCAGTTTCAACCGAACTTTGCTTTTCAGGATTTTTACTGTTTGTTTCTTCCGTCATTATTGTTTCCAATTTCACCAAATATGCAGGTTGCTTATTTTTTCGTTTTCAGTGCCTTGCCGGTTTTAATCAATTGCACCAGCGGAATGTTCGCCGGGCAAACGTACGAGCAGCAACCGCACTCGATGCAGCTGCTGATGTGATACGTGTCGGTTAGTTCCCATTGGCGGTATCGCGAGGCAAGGGCGATTCTTGTGGGGACTAGATTCATCGGGCAGGCGTCGACGCATTTTCCGCAGCGGACGCAGTTGGTTTCCGGCGGGGCTTCGACGTCCTGCTGCACCAGCACGGTGATTCCGCTGGTTCCCTTCGTGATCGGACTTGTCAGGTCACCGACGGTAAAGCCCATCATCGGCCCACCAGACACAACGCGAGCGGTGTCGTCGGTCAGCCCGCCGCAATGCTCGATTAAGTCGGCGTAGCTGGCACCGATGGGGGCGAGAATATTCTTGGGATGTTTTATACCGTCGCCCGTAACCGAAACAATGCGGTGCGTCAGCGGTTTGCCACGCGTCACCGCCCGTGCGATTGTACTTGCGGTACCGACGTTTATGACGACTACGCCAACATCAAGCGGCAGGGCACCACCGGGAACGCGTCGCCCCAGTGCGGAAAGGATCGTCTGCTTCTCGCTGCCCTGCGGGTACTTCGTCGGAAGCTCCATTATTGTTATGCCCGTGGATTTCGCTGCCCTTCGCATGGCATCAATCGCGAGGGGTTTGTTGTCCTCGATAGCGATGACGATGTTGCGTGCCCCGCAGGCACGGGCGGCAAGCAGGGCACCGCACAGAACCGCGAGCGGTGCTTCGACCATCAATCGATAGTCGGACGTTAAGTACGGTTCGCACTCACAGCCGTTGACCAGCAGCGTGTCGATAGGTTTCTTCTCGTTCTTGAGGAATTTTACGAACGTCGGGAACGTTGCTCCGCCCATTCCGGTGATACCGGCTGATTTGACGGCTTCGGTGATGGCTTCGGGGACATATTGCTCCAGGCCGCTGGTTGGGTAGTCGCCCTTGAAAAAGTCGTTGTAAACTTCGCGTGCGTCGGGTTGGTTTTCGGCGGCTTTTACGGGCACCGCTTTGACTCGCTTACCCGTCGGCAGCGTTACCGAGCATACCATTCCAGCTACGCCGTTTACGCTCGCGTGAATCGGTGCGGATATGAACGCCTTGCTGCTGCCGATCAACTCGCCGATAGCCAATTCCTGCTTGGGCTTGGTCAGCGCCTCGCACGGGGCACCGATATGATGCGACATGGGAATGGTAACCGTCGCGGGGGTCGGTAGCACTTCGATTATCGAGTCGGCAGCTAAGCCTTTGTGTCCCGAGGGGTGCACACCGCCTGCAAAATTTCGCTTGCCCGAGTTTCCAGTATCCGTCGTCACCATACTATCGGTGCTCCTTTACAGTTCGTATCTACATCAACGATTAACGTCCGAAGTCTCAGAATTTTCATCGCCGCCGTCGGTTTTCTTCAGCAGTCGCACAGTGACCGCCCCCACCAGCACCCCGACTGCCAAGCCGACAACGGCACCGATTAGTTGCTGCGTTTTTCCACCACCGGAAATCACCGCCCCGACGATGGCGAGTATCAATGGAAACAGAAATGTGATCGCCCCCGCAGCTACCAGCTTTATCCCCGCCAAATCTCCGCCGCTGGTGGGCATGGCGTGATGCCCCAGCGAACAGTTTTCGCATTTGTGATCGCAGCTGGTTGTTCCTTCGCGTTTCTGTGCTTCCATGAGATGGCGAAATGCTAACAAAACCGCAAGTCGCTGTAAAGGGGCAAATTCGCAGCAAAAAGGGCAATTGGTGGCGAATTGCGAAAATTCTTACGTGGTTTTCGCAGCTGGAGCATTGAAAAGTTGAGAGTGCGTATTTTTGCGATGCGGGTTTGTTCGTGGCAAGGAAGAAACATGAGACATATTATCTATATTCCGAAATGTTTCTGACGCCCCCACGGGCAAAGCACCCCAGTAAAAAGCGAACTGTCAAGTTTGAGATGAGCGACCTGATTTTCTGGCGTGGGCTGGTTCTTGTTTTTCTTTTTGATTTTAACCCCGCAGGGGTGGTCAGAATTTAGCCGTGGGCGTCAGCCCACGGTGTAGGGCCAATAGATACATCAGCCCTGAAAGGGCGATAGA
>DAOVZK010000042.1 GCA_030635145.1 Planctomycetota bacterium
GATTATCGCGGCAGAAACAAACGGCCCAGTGCTTCTGTCGCCCTTTCAGGGCTAATTTTTAAGAAACATTTATCCGGGGGTTCCGCTTCGCTTCACCCCCGGCTAAATTCTGGTCAGCCCTTTCGGGCTTAAAAAAACTTTTGAAAACAAAAAAACTTGTATAATAGCAGATCAAAATACCTGCCAGAAAAAAATCTCGCACACGTACCCGGTGGTGGGGGTTACTTGGCTTGCCTGTCGTAGAATTTCGGGAGAGTCGCCAGAATTATCCGCATGTCCATGATGAAGCTGGCGTTTTCGATGTATTCCATATCGGCATTGAGTTTGTGGCGGAAATGCTCGGGCGTCGTGTCGTAGCCGTTGCGAACCTGAGCCAACCCCGTGATTCCGGGTTTCACGAGAATTCGCCCCGCGATATCGGGGTACATTTCTTCGAGCCTGACGACGATTTCCGCTCGTTCGGGGCGTGGCCCAACAAGCGACATTTCGCCCTTGATGACATTCAGCAGCTGTGGTAGCTCATCGATGTGAGCGGTTCGCATCCAGCGGCACGCCCGGAGAATTCGCGGGTCTTTTTCCGACGCCCAGACTTCGCCCGTTTGGGTTTCGGCGTCTAATCGCATGGTTCGCAGCTTGTAGACGGTGAATTCCTTGCGGTACTTACCCACTCGCTGCTGCGTAAAGAACACAGGCCCGCGGTCGGAGCATTTGATGATTACGGCGCAGGCGAGCATGACAGGAGACAGCAGAACCAGCGTGATTGCCCCGGCAACGCGGTCGAAAACTTCCTTTAGCGGACGGATATCCCGCAGCGACAACCACGTAGTTAGCCCACCGCATGTTGTTATAAATCTAAACCACCTACGCATCAAAGATTCTCCTGCAGAACCTCGAACACCGTTTGATTTGGCTGATCCGACCAAGCTATGTACCAATAATCTTGACATCTATGTAGCTATCGGACTAGCATAAACCGGCAAGCAGCAAAAAAAAGGATTTTTTAGCCTATATTCTATCCTGTTATCCTGTCAAAATTTTCGTGTGAATGGGTTTATATGCATATCCTATCGTTACTATCGGTGCGTTCTACGAATTTATTCGAGTATCTTTCTCGTGGTGTCTATCGCAAGGTGCTGCTTGGGGGTGTGGTTTTGCTTGGCTGGGCGGAGGTAGTGGTGGGCGAGGAGGTCGAATTTACCGCCGCAGACCCAGCTGACTGGCAGGTATGGAGCGTGTGTGCGGTGGTGTTGGGGATATTCGGGGCGTTTTGCTTGGCGGCGATATTGCGGGCACGCAGGGCGATTCAGCTGTGCGATGAAAAAGTTGCCGCCGCGCAGCAGCAGGGCAATCGCAGCGACACCCTCGATGCTGACGGGGATTTTCACCATCAGTTTCAGGGCATCATCGACAGCATCGATATCGGGCTTGCCGTCGTCGATAAAGATTTCATCATCCAGCACGCAAACGTCGCACTGCTGAAAATTTTTGATATTTCCGAAACAAGTGCAAAAGAGGTGAAAAATTCCAGCTGTCGCGACCTTTTCTGCAAAATCTCACCGCTGGGATGCGCCAACTGCCCCGCCGAGCAGACCCTCTCTACACTGCAAAACACCGAAGACCTGCTCGACAGCGCTGCCCCCGACGGGCGAAAAATCGTCATTCGCCGCCGAACACGCCCCTTAAAAAATAAAAACGGCAAACCTACCGGGTTTGTCTTGCTGGTCGACGACGTTTCGCAGCAGTATCTCGACGATTGAGGCGACTTGCGAGTCTGATACAGGCAATCTGTGAGATGCTCTAAACAAATTTGGGGAAAAACTCACAAAAAAACCTTGATTTACTCCCCAAAACCCATACCATACTGCGACTACTTCTCGGTGTACGAACACTGGGCAGCAGTGTGTAAGTAACCCGGAACAGTCTGAAAGGATAAACGGTCATCGCATGATTAAGGTTAAGGCAAGAGGCAACGAGACTATCGAACAGATGCTTAAGCGGTTTAAGAAAATGTGTGAGAAAGAGGGTCTCACCAAAGATATTAAGCGCAAAAGCTACTACGAGAAGCCCTCTGAACGCCGCCGCCGTCGGCAGCGCAAGTCTGCCCAACGGGTTGTGACCGGTATTTAATTTTAGTTTCGGGTATAACACCCCGAGGTGTTGCAATTTCTGACGCTCTTTTAAGCAGTAGAGCAATTCCCCAAAAATAAATCACAGATAGTATGAGGTGTGCCGGATGCACGCCACTGTCCGTAAATGAAAATCGTGTGCGTAAAATTTACGCCTCCGGTTTGTTTGCGGTTTCACGATACAAGGAGATCAAAAGTGAAATTTCCGAGTTTGAATGGCAAGACGAGTCTGATTACGTTAATGAGTTTGCTGGTGATCGGTGTGGTTGCGTTTACCGCCCCCACTGCCGTTGCTGAGTCTGGAACCCAGATGACTGCGGCAGAACGCATCGGTGATATTCCCGCTGTTTGGTGGATCGCCCCGATTACTGCTGTTATCGCGCTGATTTTCGCCTGCGTGTTCTACCGCCAGGTCAAAAGAGCAAATCCTGGTGACGAAAAAATGCAGGAAATCGCCGGGCACGTAACAAAAGGTGCCATGGCGTATCTCAAGCGTCAGTACAAAGTTGTTGCGATATTCTTCGTTATCGTTTCAGCGGTGCTGTTTGTCATGGCTTACGTATTTAAAGTCCAGCACGAGATCGTTTTCGTAGCGTTCTTGTCTGGTGGATTCTTCAGCGGTTTGTGCGGCTATCTCGGAATGAAAACCGCCACGCTTGCCTCCAACCGTACCACCCAGGGTGCCAAGGAAGGGCTTAACCGCGGTTTGCAGGTTGCCGTCCGTGCCGGTGCCGTTATGGGTCTCGTCGTTGTAGGTTTCGGGCTGTTGGACATCTGCGGATGGTTCATCGGTTTGCGATACTTTACCGAAATGTCGCTCGTTGACATCACCGTCGTTATGCTGACGTTTGGGATGGGTGCATCCAGCCAGGCCCTGTTTGCCCGTGTTGGTGGTGGTATCTACACCAAAGCCGCCGACGTCGGTGCCGACCTCGTCGGTAAAGTCGAAGCCGGCATCCCCGAAGACGACCCCCGCAACCCCGCCACCATCGCCGACAACGTCGGTGACAACGTCGGCGACGTAGCCGGTATGGGTGCCGACCTCTACGAATCGTATTGCGGTTCGATCCTCGCGACAGCTGCACTCGGTGTCGCCGCCGCCGTATCAATGGGTGTCGAATCCGACGCTATCAAGCTGCTCGCTGCCCCGATGGTTCTCGCCGGTGTCGGAATCATCCTTTCGATCATCGGTATCTACCTCGTTCGCTGCAAAGAAGGCGCCACGATGAAGCAGCTGATGGGTGCCCTGAACATGGGCGTATTCGGTGCCAGCGGACTTATCGTTGTCGCCGCGTTTTTCGTTTGCAAATTATTGCTCGGTGATATTCCGGGCGTCAATTACATAGGTGTTTGGGCTGCCATCGTCATTGGTATGGTCGCCGGTATCGTTATCGGTAAGGCTACGGAATACTACACCAGCTACGATTTCAAACCCACGAAAGAAGTCGCAAAAAATGCTGAAACAGGCGCAGCTACGGTAATTATCTCCGGTCTCGCCGAAGGTATGAAGTCCACATGGATTTGCCTCCTGACAATCATCATCGCGATCATCGCAGCCTATTCGTTGGCTGGGTTGGGTTGCGAAGGTGGCGGACAAATGCTGATGGGCCTTTACGGTGTTGGCATTGCTGCTGTTGGTATGCTGGCAACGTTGGGCATTACGCTGGCGACCGACGCTTACGGCCCCATCGCCGACAACGCCGGTGGCAACGCCGAAATGTCCGGCCAAGCTCCCGAAGTTCGCGAACGCACCGATGCCCTCGACAGCTTGGGTAACACCACCGCTGCCGTCGGTAAAGGTTTTGCAATCGGTTCTGCTGCCTTGACTGCACTTGCACTGCTGGCAGCCTACGTCGAAGAAGTTCGTATCGGACAGGTTCGCGAAGTCGAAGCTGCTGTTACGCTGCATATGGGCGAGACCCCAGCGGCGGCCAATGGTTTGCACCTCACGGCGGGTAAGATGGCTCTTCCGGTTAAGGGCGACGACGGTAAAGTCGAGCATCAGGCTCACATGATGATGTCGGATATCCCCGACGACTTGCCTATGGGCGAAATCGTTGTTACCAAGTTCGTCGAAGGTAGTAAGGAAAATGGTTACGTCTCCGAAATGGCTATGTTGTACACTGGTGCTGACGGTAAAAAAGTGATGGTCAATGACGTCAAAGTCGTACCGAGCGAAAGAGCATCGCTGCGTCAGTTCATGGACTACTACGGAGTCAACCTGATGAACCCGAAGGTGCTGTGCGGAATGTTCTCCGGGGTGCTGCTGGTGTTCTTGTTTAGTGCGATGACCATGAAGGCTGTTGGCCGAGCGGCGATGGCGATGGTTATGGAAGTTCGCCGGCAGTTCAAGGAAATCCCCGGTATTCTCGAAGGAACCACCACTCCCGACTACGCCCGCTGCGTGGATATCTCCACCGTCGGTGCTCAGAAGGAAATGGTTATCCCGTCGCTGTTGGCACTTTGCGTACCGATTATTGTCGGTCTGCTGCTGGGTGTTGCCGGTGTTATGGGCTTACTTGCCGGCGGGCTGACATGCGGATTCGCAATGGCGATCTTCATGGCCAACGCCGGTGGTGCATGGGACAACGCCAAAAAGTACATCGAAACCGGCGCACATGGTGGTAAAGGCTCCGACGCCCACAAAGCCGCCGTCGTCGGTGACACCGTTGGCGACCCGTTCAAAGATACATCTGGACCCAGCCTGAACATTCTCATCAAGCTGATGAGTATGGTTTCGGTCGTATTTGCCGGTCTTATCGTCAAGTACGCCCCGGTTATCAGCGATTTTCTGGGTCTTAACTAGAGCTAGATAACTAACCAGATTTCTGTCCCAGTCGCTTGCGGCCGGGATAAACTGGAGCTCGCAAAGGATTGCGTAATAAACGGGTGTCGGAACATGGAGTTCTGGCACCCGTTTTAGTTTTAACTAGGCAGTAGGGAATAGGCACTCGGCATTAGCTTTGTAGGGTCTGCCATCACCGACCACCGGTAGCACCGGAGGCGATATACGGCGCGGTGTCATTGCGAGGAGCGCAGCGACGCGGCAATCTTAAACGGTATATGAGATTGCTTCGCTTCGCTCGCAATGACAGAGGCAATGGCCGACCCTACGAAACTAGGCAATTAACAATTTGCTATTATGACCGTAAGCAGTAGAATACCGATTCGATTTGCTAACCGTATCCGAGAAGGAAAAATGACTGAAAAGAAGCAAGACATAACATCGCGCGAGCTGGGGCTTGAAATTATCGAGCTGATTCGCGACCGTAACTGCGAAAATATCCGCATGCTGGACATCGGCGAGACCAGCCCAATTACGGATTTTTTCATTATCGCCACCGGCACCAGCGACCGCCAACTTCGCAGCCTTTCCGACGAAATCGAACGGCTGGGCAAGAAGATCGGCCAAAAGGTCTACAAAGTTGCAGGCCGAGACGGCGGCGACTGGATCGTAATGGACTTCGTCGATGTCGTCGTGCATCTTTTCAACGAAGAGCTGCGGGCGTACTACGATCTGGAACTCATCTGGGGCGAGTCGCCGGTTGTCGAATGGGAAAAGCTCATCGAGAAAAAATAACCGCGCCGCGTGCAAAACACTCAGATGCCGTTTATACTGATGTCGCGTTGAATCGTTACGATAACTATGCTAAGATGCAACATGGCCGGGAGAAAACATTATGTCATCGAAATTGCATGAACAAATTGCCGAACGTTTCATCAAGGCCGTCCGCAAGTCATTCGAGCCCTGCCCGCTGATCGGCCCGAAGTGGCTGCAGGAATATCCCAAAGGCCACCCCGCCGATTTTCGGTTTGTCGGGCTTCCCAAACTTGCCAAAGCAGCTGGGCGTTCGATTGAACGAACGCAACAAATCTTCATGAAGAATCTTTCGCTCAACGGTTTGGATGTCGATGTGAAAATCGTGGAAGGCCGATACGTCGACCTGAACATCAAGGGCAAACCTCGCCCCGACCAAAAGCCCAAACCCGCCGCCGCGAAGAAAGCTGTTGCCAAGAAGCCCGCCGCCAAAAAAGCGGCTGCGAAAAAAACAACCAAACCCAAAGCTAAAAAGAATCCGAGCAAAAATTGAACATCCGTAAACTACTCTCCGACCGTATTTTACAATCCATGATCACCGCCGGTGCGCCCATCGGCGCACCCGCACTTGTGTCTCCCTCCACGAAACCGCAATTTGGCGACTATCAGGCCGACGGGTGCATGGCAGCTGCGAAGAAAATGAAAACCAACCCGCGCACCTTTGCCGAAAAGGTTCTCGAAACGCTCGACCTCAGCGACGTCGCCGAGAAACTCGAACTCGCCGGGCCAGGGTTCATCAACATCTTTTTAAAAACCGATTATCTCACAGATCAGCTTACGCAGATATCCGCCGATGACGAGAAACACTTGGGTGTCGAAACTGTCGAAAAATCGCAGAAAGTAGTCGTCGACTATTCCGGGCCGAACCTCGCCAAGGAAATGCATGTCGGGCATTTGCGCAGCACAATTATCGGCGATGCGATGGCGAGGATTTTTGCGTTTAAAGGCTGGGAGGTCACGCGGCAGAACCATGTTGGCGACTGGGGCACGCAGTTTGGGATGTTGCTGTCGTACATGGAAGAAATTGACGAAGTCAGCGAATCGCTCGCCGACCTCGAAGAATTTTATCGCAAGTCCAAAACCAGATTCGACGACGACCCCGCATTCGCCGAAAAGTCTCGCGCGACCGTCGTCAAGCTGCAGGGCGGAGACGAAAACTGCCTCGCTCATTGGAAAGCGTTTCTCAACGAATCGCTCGGGCACTGCAGCAAGGTTTATCAGCAACTCGGCGTGCTGCTTACGCAGGACGATGTCCGCGGTGAGAGCGCATACAACGACGATTTGCCGAACGTGATCGCTGATTTGAAGTCGGCTGGGCTGTTGGAAGAATCCGACGGAGCAAGCGGCGTTTTTCTCGACGAGTTCCGCAACAAGGATGACGAGCGAGCGTTTATCATCGTGCAAAAATCCGACGGTGGATACCTTTACGCCACAACCGACCTTGCAGCCATCCGGCATCGCGCAGGTCAGCTCGCCGCCGACCGAATTTTATACGTTACCGACTCGCGGCAGGCGCAGCATTTCGCGCAGGTCTTTTTAATAGCCAAGCGTGCCGGGTTTGCCCCCGAGCAGGTCATTCTCGAACACGTACCGTTCGGGATGATGCTCGGAACTGACGGCCGACCGTTTAAGACCCGCACGGGTGGAACCGTAAAGCTGATGGATCTTTTGAAAGAGGCACAGCAGCGGGCGGAAAAACTCGTTGCCGAAAAGAATCCCGATCTCGACGCCGCAGCCCGCACGGAAATTGCAAGTGTCGTTGGTATCGGTGCGCTTAAGTACGCCGACCTCGCACAAAACCGCACGAGCGACTACGTTTTCGCGTGGGACAAAATGCTTTCGTTGGAGGGTAATACCGCGCCGTACATGCAGTACGCCTACGCCCGTATCCGCAGCATTTTCCGCAAGGCCGCCGACACCGGAGCGAATTGCACGGGTCAGCTTAAGCTCGCCGAACCGGCCGAGCGGGCACTGGGCGTCAAACTGCTGCAATTTTCCGAGATGGTCGACTTCGTCACCGACAGCTGCCTCCCCAGCATGCTTTGTACATACTTGCATGAGTTGGCCGGTGCGTTCATGAGCTTCTACGAGTCGTGCCCCGTGCTCAAGGCCGACGACGATGAAACACGATCCTCACGGCTGGCGCTTTGCGACCTGACCGCACGCGTTATCAAGCAAGGCCTCGAGCTGTTGGGCATCGAGACCGTCGAAAAAATGTAACCTCTTGTAGGCCGGGTCTTGACCCGGCGAAAAGTAAACTCGAAATACGAATTTCTAAATTCTAAACAAATACAAAATCGCAAATCCTCAAATCTGAAACGACTACCAGAGGGCAACTAAACGTTTTTGCTTTGGAAATTATAATTTTGAATATTCGATATTGTTTAGGATTTAGAGTTTAGTATTTCGTGTTTTTTCGTCATCGTGCCGGGTCAAGACCCGGCCTACAGCTGTGGTTCTTTTTCTTGCTGAAATTTTTGGAGAGACCCGATAAATGATCGTAGCAGGTATAGATGAAGCTGGTCTCGGGCCTGTTCTTGGCCCGCTCGTTGTGTCGGGTGTTGCGATGCGTGTAGATACACCCGCGGGCGAAACGCCACCACCTACCCCCGACCTTTGGGCGATGCTTGATGCTGCGATTTCGCGAAAATCATCGCGAAAGAAAACCGGCCCGATAACTATCGGCGACAGCAAGAAACTGTACAACCGCAAAAAGTCCAACGGCCTCGTACCGCTGGAACGCGGGGTGCTTACGATGCTCTCTACGCGAACGCAGGGTGCCCAGCCACAACGGAAAATTCCCACGACACTGGCAGAGCTTCTGGGCGATGTGGACTTACCGCTGATTGGTAGCGGCGGGGCGATGCAGCGTGCCAAGCCATACGCATGGTATGCCGATTGCGAATTACCGCTGCCGCGCCAGGCCGGGCCGACGGATATCGAACTTACCGGCAACGCCGTACTCGTCGCCATGCGCGCCGCCGGTATCGAACTGCTCGACATGCAAGCGCAGCCGATATTCGCCGGTGACTACAATCGCATGATCGCCGCCACGCAAAATAAATCGACCACCACGTTCGACGTCACGTTGAATCTGCTGATGTGGTTATGGAATTCGTGCCGCGACGACGACGTGCGAATTATTGTCGACCGGCAGGGCGGGCGCGTGCATTATCGCACACCTTTGCAGCGGGTGTTTCCCGACTGTTCGCTGAAGGTTATCGGGGAAACCCAGCTGCGTAGTGCGTATTTGTTGCGGGCTGGTTCTCGGACGGTTGAGGTGTCGTTCGTCGTCGGTGGAGAATCCGCCTGCCTCGCCACGGCCCTGGCCTCAATGCTCAGCAAATACCTCCGCGAGCTGTTCATGGAAATGTTCAACAGCTACTGGTTACAGCAATTGCCCGACCTGAAACCCACGGCCGGATACTATGTCGACGGGAACCGGTTTTACGGTGAAATTCAAAATGAGATGCAAAAATTAGGCATTTCTGAAGATTCTGTCCTCAGATGCCGATAGATATTGATGAGTTCTTTGTGAATTTCAGGGCAAAATCAGGCGGTGAAATGTTTTCACATATCCTGTTTTATGGTAGTTGACGGGCTTTGCCAAAAAAGCTATGCTTGCTTACCGGCCGGGCCGGGCTGAAAACACTACTGTAATGCTAAAAAAGGAATGAGTTATGGCTATTCAAGATTGGTCAGAAGAAATTATTGTCGTCGACTTGGCGGACGACCCGCAGTTTACCGACGAGCTGTCGTTGTTGATGGATCGTCTCGAGGCAGAGCCCAAAAACGTTGTGCTCAACTTCGCGACGGTTGGATTCGTCAACAGCTCCAACATCGCCAAACTTTTGCGTATGCGAAAAATGATGGTCGCCGCCGACAAGAAGCTCGTGCTGTGCGACGTTAATACGCAGGTTTGGGGCGTACTGCTGGTTACCGGTCTCGACAAAATCTTCACGTTTACCAAAGACATCATGACCGCCCTTGCCACTGTGCAGGTCGGATGAATATGAATAAAAATTTTCCCCAGCCATTGGTTCGGCGGTGATGTTATTTATAGAAATCTTAACAAGGCCCGTGGAGTTATTCCCGGGCCTTTTTTGCAGATGCATTTTTGAAATGAAAAATCTACTGCTTACATTACTGCTGCTCTGCTGCCTGCCGCTTATTGCCGGTGGTTGCATAACTGCCCATGAGGCTACTGTCGAGCTGCAGGTGATAGACTTCAGCGAGGGCGGAAAACTCGACGGGTGCTTTTTTCTGGCGGTCGAATCTCGCAGCGTCGATAAGGTTGGTTCGTGGTGGATTGTCGGACAAGATAAAACCGCCCCGATGATCCCACGCAAAGTTACCCTGCGCAAAATCGACAGCGGCGAGAAAATCCACCAATCCGGGCAGGTCGTCGTGCTGGTCGGGCCTTACGTAAAAGACCACGCCATCGGATATGACTACTGGATTTTCCATTCCGACTATCAGCCCGCCAATTTTCAGGATATCAGACTCGAGCGGGACTACGCCGCCGGGAAACCCGTCAAAATCAGCATGGAACGCGAAATTCCGGGTGATGAGTATTCGGATGACAAAGTTCTTGATGGTGCTCGTAAGTTGTTGGAAATTAAAGACTTCCTTTCTCCGACAGACTCTACCGCCCGCGAGCTTTTTCAGCAGGTTCGCTCGCAGGTCGCCCAGATTCGGCGACATTCGCGACGAGCCCGCGATATCAACGACGCCAAGAAATTGGCCCAGCAGCTCGAAAAATGCATCGAGCAATTCACATCTGTGCAGAATCCTGCGAAATCTTCTGAAAATCCCGCCACAAACCCCGAAAAATGATTCAATTCCTATTCGCGTGATACCGATATGATTATGGAGCGATAGTGCGTTGTTATGGGTTGGTGTTGCAGGAGTTGTAGCGTCCCTAAAACGCAAAACCGCAAAAGGATAGCGAAATGGAATCAGAGAGAAGAGTATTTCCGCGAGCGAAGGTGTCGATAACGGCACAGCTGGTACATGACGGCGGTGAGGAGGCTTGCACCGTGACGAATGTCAGCATGAACGGGTTGTTCGTGGAGGTCGAAAAACTCGAGCGGTTCCCGGCGGAGACTATGCTGAAGATGCACATTTGCATCGACTCGCCGCGCGGTGCCAGGTCAATTAACTTCGAAGCGCAGGTCATGCGAATTGTCGATGGCGGGATGGGCGTGCAGATCAAGAATATGCCCGCCGAGTCTTTTCGGCAGTGGCGATACATGGTTATGAGTGCCATGCAAAAGCAGGATACGCTCGATCTGGAAGAACCCAGATTCACCGTTCAGGGGCATAACGAGACTAAGTAAGTTTTGTGCTGGAAAGAAGGTTTTTATGGAACGTCGTAAATACAAAAGAACACCTATGAGCATGTTCGTATTCGTTGGACATGACAATGGCGAGGCTGTCGGTGAAGTTATAGATGCTTCCCTCAACGGCATTCGCGTAAAAACCGCCAAAGCTATACCCACCGACGCAGAAGTGGATATCCAAATTCAGCTCGGTGGAAAGTCCGATGGTAAGTCTGTTAAGTTTGGCGGGCGGGTTGTCCGCAGGGATCCCAAGGAAGTTGGGATTCATATCGAAACGATCGACATGGATTCGTTTCTGGTTTGGCGTGAAATGGTGAATCAGTTCCTCGACGCCGCCACCAACGGACATCATACTCTCAAACGCGAAGCTTCCTAATCGTGAATGGTTACGGCGAATCGTAACTGTTCACACTTTTTATCTCGTAAATCCAATTTTTATTAAAAAATTTCTTTTTTGACAGGATTACAGGATTAACTACGAATTATTAAAAAGAAAACCAGAATAAAAGCTCTTAATTGCAAACACCATCGCAACGAATACAAATTCCCATGTAAACTAATCCTGATTAACAGGATTTTACGCCTATATCCTATCCTGTGATCCTGTCTAAATTTTTGCGTGAATTGCTCTCGCAAATCCGTATAGACGCCGCGCTGCCGTTTCGTTACAATCGCTAACATGAAAGATTCACCGGATTTCGATTCTAAGATTGTGACCGACCATCGGCGTCAATGGCGTGATTGTCGATATGTTTATCCCGTAATTTCGCGGCGGGCACGTGGGGTAAGCATCGGGGTGAATCTCAATCTCGACAAACGCTGCAATTTCGCCTGCGTTTACTGCCAAATCAATCGCCGCCTGCGTCGCGAACTTTTCGACGTGGAAATTCCCCAGCTGGCCCATGAACTCGACCTCGCAATCGCAGTTGCCCTCAGCGGTGAACTCTGGAACGAGGATCGTTTCGCCGCCACGCCACCGGAGCTTCGGCGAATTAACGATATCGCCTTCAGCGGTGATGGTGAACCCACATCGCTGCCGCTTTTTGACGAAGCAGTATCCGCCGCCGCCGAGGCACTTAAACGTCATGGGCTAATCAAACGCGGCGTGAAAATCGTTATCATCACAAACGCGACGAATTTACAAAGCCCGCAGGTGCAGCGAGCATTCGACGTGCTTGACACCAGCAACGGTGAGTTCTGGATGAAGCTCGACGCCGGGAGCCAGGAATTTTTCAAACGCATCAATCGGCCGTCCGGCGGTATGACATTGGATTATATCTGCGAAAATATCCTCAGCGTCGCGCGGCAGCGAGAGGTTGTAATCCAGACGCTGTTTTCACGCATCGACGGTAACCCGCCCGCCCCCGCGGAGATTGATGCCTACTGCGACAGAATTTCACAGCTGCTTGCTGGTGGGGCGAAGATCAAACTCGTGCAGCTGCACACGGTGGCGCGGGCTCCGTCAGAATCTTTTGTTGCGACGATCCCAAACGATCAGCTCGACAGCATCGCCGCCGCTATCCGCGAAAAAATTTCCACCGTCCCGCTGGAAATCTACTACGGTTGCGACACACCACCGCAGCAAAAGTAAAAATTACAAATTTCAATATCCAAGGTAAGAGTATTGCTGTCACTCTTTTTTTCATTACAAAAGTCAAACAGTACTTCGCAAATAAAAATCAACCAACCAATTCGGCTAAGAGTCTTCTTGATTTGTCTTTCCTTCCTCGGTTGGAATTAAAAAATTCCGTGTTGGATATTGGATATTCAATTTTTAGGAACCACAATTGGGGCAGGGTGGTACTTATTTCTCTTCCAACACGAACTCTATTACCTTACCCGCGACGTATTCGATTTGCTCGTCGGTAAGCTCGGGGTATATCGGTAGTGCGATGGTTTCCTGCGAGGCTTTTTCGCTCTGCGGGAAATCACCCGACTTATAACCGAGCGATTGAAAACATTCCTGCTGGTGCATAGCTACGGGGTAGTAGACCTCGCAGCCGACTCCGCTTTCCTGCAAAAAGGCGCGGCATTCATCGCGTTTGGGCACGCGGATGATGTACTGGTTGTAGATCGATTCGTTGTAGTCGCGAATCGTGGGTGTGACGATTTGCTCGAGGCCGGCGAAAAGCGAATTGTACTTTGCGGCGTTGGCTCTGCGTCCGGCGTGCCAGCTTTCGAGATGATTCATCTTCACCAGCAGTCCCGCTGCCTGTATGCTGTCCAGACGAAAATTTCCCCCGACCCACTGGTGGTAGTATTTCGGGTTCATCCCGTGGTTGCGGCACTGGCGCAGCCGCTCTGCCAACGCTTCGTCCTGCGTCACGACCATGCCTCCGTCGCCCAGTCCGCCGAGATTCTTCGACGGGAAAAAGCTAAAGCACCCCGTCGTCCCGAACGATCCGGCCTTTTTGCCGTTCTGCGTGGCCCCGATGCCCTGCGCGGCGTCTTCGATCACCAGCAGATTATGCTTGTCGGCGATTTCCATGATCGGGGTCATGTCGGCGAGTTGCCCGTAAAGATGAACGGGCATGATCGCGCGGGTTTTGGGCGTAATGGCGGCTTCGATTTTGGTGGTGTCGACGTTGTACGTGTCGCCTTCGATGTCGACGAATACGGGCTTGGCACCGACGCGCCAAATGCTCCCGACCGTCGCGAAAAACGTATACGCCGTCGTTATAACTTCGTCGCCATGGCCGATACCCAGACTCATGAGGCTGGCGATGAGTGCGTCGGTTCCGCTGGAAACACCAACGGCATGGCCGACATCGCAGTAGGCGGCGATTTGTTTTTCAAGCTCCTGAATTTCAGGTCCGCCGACAAAGTACTGGCTTTCTAAAACGGCGTTGACGGCGCGTTGTGTTTCTTCTCTTAACGTGGCGTACTGAGCTTTCAAATCCAATAACGGAACTTGCATCCTGCATCTCCAAAAAAAGAGGAATCATTTCTAGCCGCTTCACTATCCGAAATTATTAAAAATTCAGAGGGGTTATTATACTTATATCGAGGGGTTTGTCGAGTCAGTCTTTTACGGACGGCGGCACATCAATCGGAAATCGGAATTTGGACGCTTTGTCGCCGCGTAGCGAAATCGCTATGCCCCGAGCGACTTGAGGCGTTTGACGCGGTCTTCGATCGCCGGGTGTGTGTCGAAGATGTTTTTGGAGCGTTCCTCGAATTTTTTGATCGGGTTGACGATATACAGCGGGGCTGTTGCACGATTTGCGACTTCCAGAACTTCGTTGTCGTCGGTAAGTCGTACCAGGGCGTTGGCAAGTCCATCGGGATCTCGCGTAAGTTCCACGGCCCCGGCGTCGGCGAGATATTCGCGTTGGCGTGACAGCGACATCTGGATAATCTTTGCGAGAATCGGTGCCAGAATCGCCAATACAATCGCCACGATCATCATAATCATCTGTGCCGCTCCGCCGCCGCTGTCGTTATTGCGTCGCCGCCGCCCGCCTGTAACCGAACTCCAAAATACGCTCCGCAAAAAGACATCGCAGAGCATTACGAGGCACCCGACCATCACAGCCATCATTGTCGCGTAGAGGATATCGTAGTGGCGGATGTGCGACATTTCGTGGGCCATCACGCCCTGAAGTTCGTCGCGTTTGAGTTTCTGTCGGAGTCCGATGGTGATAGCGACGCTGGCGTTTTTCGGATTTCGGCCGGTGGCAAAGGCGTTCATGGCGGTGTCGTCGATGAGGTAGACTTTCGGGGTGGGTTGCCCAGCTGCCAGCGAAAGTTCCTCTACCACGTTGAACAGCTGCGGGTCGTCGGACTTCTTAATTTCTTTCGCATGCGAGATTGCCAGAATCGCGTTACCACCGGCGAAGTAGCTACCCGTGGTCATGACGAATGCAACGACGGCGGCGATGGCGGCGACGATGGCGGCAAACGCCCAGTTGGGATTGTACACACCCGCCTTGGTTGTGTAACCTCCCCACGCCACGCCGATAACTAATCCCAACGCCACGAAAAAGATCATGAATAACGTGATCAGGAAAAAGCTATTGCGTTTGTTTTTTGCGATCAGTGTGTGAAAAGTCTCAGTCGGCATATTAGGGGTGTCTATCTTTGTTGATGCAGCTTGTAGGCCGGGTCTTGACCCGGCATTTTTTTGTTGGCGAGAAACCAACAAAAATTCATTTGCGATAAGTTTGTTACAATAAATTGTGCCGAAAGACTGCCTTATCTTGCCGGGTCAAGACCCGGCCTACGAATTAAGACAGTCACTCTGGAGCGTTCCTAAAACTTTACTGATGGTGCTTCGCGTTGTTCGGCGTCGTCGAGTTCGAAGAATTCGCGTTTGATGAAGTTGAACATACCGGCCACCATGTTGGCGGGGAACTTCTGGACGCCAACGTTGTAGATCGACACCGACGAGTTGTAATGCTGCCGCGAGAAGGCGATCTTGTTTTCGGTGCTGGTGAGTTCTTCCTGCAGCTGTGCGAAATTCTCGTTGGCCTTGAGGTTCGGATAGCTTTCCGAAAGCGCGAAGAGCTTGTTCAGTGCGCCGGTAAGCATATTTTCGGCACCGGCCTGCTCGGCAACCCCGTCGGCGGCGATGGCAGAGTTGCGGGCCTTGATTACGTTCTCCAGCGTTTCGCTTTCGTGTGATGCGTAACCCTTGACGGTTTCCACGAGGTTCGGAATCAGATCGTACCGCCGCTTGAGCTGCACATCGATCTGCGACCACGCCTCATTGCAGGCGATGCGTTTCTGCACCAGCCCGTTGTAGATGGCAATTAAAATTATCGCCAACAAAACCACCACACCAATCGCAATGTAAACACCAATCATAATATTCTCACTTTCTACCACCCCGTGGTAAAATTAGGCACTAGATGCTATTGCCTGTTGTTTAGTTGTTAAGCAAAATCGCCGCCATCTCGGAGACGTTGTTCACAAGGTACGTCGGATTTGCGTTTATGACATCCTTCGCCGGTTCCTGCCCGTAGGTCACGCCAATTGAATCCATCCCGTTGGCCTGTGCCCCGGTGATGTCCACAACGCGGTCGCCGATCATCACGGCATTTTCACCGGCGTCTTCGGGCAATTCGCACATCAGGTCGAAAATCACCAGCTTCTTGCTCCGCCGCATATCGTTATTGCTCGAGCCCATAACGTGCGGGAAAAAATGATCCATTTTCGTAGCTTTGAGAATCTGATGAGCGTTGGCGGTCTTGCGGGCGGTGGCGATGCAGAGCAGCGCACCTCTCGCGGTCAATTCCTCCAGCAGCTCGCGGATTCCATCGTACGGCCGATTCTTCTGCACGCCGAATGTCCCGGCGTAATACCAGAAATGTTGAAACGCCTGGTTGGCCTGGGGCTGCGTCATTCCGAAATACTCCTCAAACCAGTGCAGCAGGGGAATCTCGGTTACCAGCTTCATTTTTTCCGGTTCCGGGTCGTTCACACCGAACTGCTCAAGGGCGTAACGCGCAGAGGCGGTCATTTCCTTGGCAGGATCGGTAAGCGTACCGTCGAGATCGAACAAAATGGTTTTGTATTCAGGCATCGTCGAGAAATTCTAGCAAATTTTCCCCAGTGAAACCAGCGAAACCCGGATGGTTATCCCTCAAAAAATGTGACATATATTTTTGGCCCACGAAAAGTAACTATATCACGGAATTTTTGGACAGGATAACAGGATAGAATGTAAGCTAAAAAATCCTGTTAATCAGGATTAATTTACATAGGAATTTGTATTCGTCGCAATGGTGTTTTTAGTTGGCAATGAAGAGCTTGTTTTCTTTTTTAATAATTCATAGCTAATCCTGTAATCCTGTCAAAAAAAGAGATTTTGGGGAGATTGACAGGAAAAAGAGTGTGAACGCTTACTATCTTTTCTTCCTCGCCTTGGATTTTGCCTTGCTCTGTTTTTTGCGGCGGACAATCGGAATCGGCGGATGCCCGGCGAGCGTGCCTTCACCGGACTCCATCAGATACGATTTGTGCCCCTTGTTCGCCAGCCGAATCTTGTCCAGTGCGTGCGACTCGACGATGATTTTGACGATGTCGGTTAGCGAGTCGGTGACGTAGAATCTGTTCATGTCGTCGGCGTCGATCTTGTTGTACGAGCGGCGATGCATCATGGTTTCTTCGATCCATGTTTGCAGCCCGCCCCAATACGACTTACCGTACAAAATTACCGGAAACGGGTCAGCCTTGCCGGTTTGGATTAACGTCATCGAATTAAAAAATTCGTGCAGCGTCCCGAACCCGCCCGGAAAACACACAAACGCCGACGCGTATTTCACGAACATTACCAGCCGTGCGAAAAAATATCGAAAGTCCAGCGAGATACTTTGGTATTCGTTGGTTATCTGCTCGTGCGGTAGCGTGATGTTCAATCCGACGCTTGTGCCACCCACGTCGTAGGCACCGCGGTTGGCGGCTTCCATCATTCCGGGCCCGCCGCCGGTGATAATCGCGAATCCGGCATCGCAGAGCATCGAGGCGAGCTTGCGTGCCTTTTTGTAGTAGGGGTCGCTGGTGGGGGTGCGTGCCGATCCGAAAACACTGACAGCCGGGCCGATGCGGTTCATCGTTTCAAAACCGTCTACAAATTCGCTCATGATGCGAAAAACCCGCCAAGTATCCTGATTCGTGAAATCTTCGTTATCTACCATGGTTACTCCAACAATACGGAATCTCTTGCTGCCACCAGTCGGTTACCGACTAAGGCCCATTATACGGTTTTCGGCCAATGTGGGGTCTGTAGTCCGGTTTTTATGTCCGAAAAATACAAATTTATTGAATCCAGCGCGGTATTGCTGTCCAGCAACACCAGAGAATGCTAAAACTTTTCTCGCAATATGGCCGATATAACGTAAACCCCTTTGGTTCACAAGCAAAATAGGGATCGCAGAGGATTCCTGAAAAATTGCCAACAGGGCAGCGGCTGCCGCAAAGTTGTGAATTTTGTACGATTTATACATATGGCATGAAAAAAACAGAAAAATTTTATGGACATCACATACCCCTATTGTTAAAAAGTCGTTAAGAATATAAGTAAGTTGTGCAGCCTAAACCGGCTGAATCTTTACCCTTATGGAGAAAAGTGCAATGAAAAACGGATACTTCAAAAGTTTTCTGCTGATTGGGCTGGCGTTGCTGGTTGTTTCGTCCGGGCAGGTCTTTGCTGACAGGACTGCGAACGAACCCGAAGCCGAGAGAGTTGACACCGGTGAGTTTCTTTCTCCGCTTGAGTCTGAAACCGGATTTAAAAAGCCAATCCCTCTTACGTTCATGATTGATTATACGTTGGCATCCAACTACATCTTCCGTGGTGCAAACCTCAGCGATCCCAAACCCGGATACGCTGGTCAAAAGAGCGAAGGTGGTCGTTGGCCGAACCAACAGCTGTTGACCGGTGTAGAACTTGACCTCGGTCAGTTCGGCCGTGTTGGCGGTAATATTTTTCTGGCATGGTATTGCGGGCAGCCGGCACTGACCCCCGAAGACCCGAACGATACCTTCAAGCAGGTTAACTACTACGTCTACTATGGGTATCTCTTCCGTGATATCGGTTTGGATGTTCAGGTTGGGTTCCGCTGGATCGACTTCCGTCGCAATGGTGTGAACACTCGCGAAATTGACCTCAAGTTGAGCCTCGACGACAGCGTTCTGATGCGTGCCTTGGGCTTTGATGTTGACGGCCCCGTCCTTAACCCGTACTTGTACATGGTATTCGATCTCGAACATGCCGCCGGTGGTGTCTACTACCAACTCGGTATGAGCCACGCCTTCTCCCTCGCCAAAATGGGCATGAAGGACACCCCTTTCCTCAAGGATATCACAATCATACCTTCAATGTCGATTTCGGGTGACCACCACTATTTGAATAAGTGGTCAGCCCTTCGCAGCAACAGCGGCACGAACCAGTCGCAGCTTGACAGGATCGTTTACGGACTTGACGTCAGCTACAACCTCAAGAATGCTCTGGGTATCCCGGACGAATATTGCGGTTGCCTTTACGTCAAGGGTTTCGTGAACTACCAGCAGCGTTTGGACAGTGCTAAAGACCTGATCAACGACGAGTTGTGGGGCGGTGTCAGCTTGGGTTACAGCTGGTAAGATTATTTCACGCTTAACGGCGAAAAGAATATAAATTTAGTCAAGGCGTTCAGATTTGGACGCCTTGACTTTTTTTTGCCCGCAGTCGGGCTTGATTTTTGCACCCTATAGTGTTAGAAGGACAGCATGGGTTTAGTCGCACAGATCGGGAAGAACACGCAGCAGGGCATTGGGAGCTTTGGGGAGTTCTGCGTCTTTTGCGGGCACACTTTTGCGTTGATTATTCCCACCATCCTGCGGAAGCGAAATTACGCCTCGATTCTGGCGCAATTTTATGAAGTAGGTGTCCGCAGTATCCCTGTCGTGATGATTACCGGCGCGTTTGTCGGTGCCGTTCTTGCCGTGCAAACTGTTCAGCAGTTCAAGGCCATCGGCATGGTCGACAAGATGGGTACGATCGTGAATCTTTCGCTGTTGCGGGAGTTGGGGCCGGTGTTGGCGGGTGTGATGCTCGCCGGCCGCGTGGGTGGGGGCTTGACGGCCGAGCTTGGCACCATGCGCGTAACAGAGCAGATCGATGCGCTGCGGGCGATGGGCACAGATCCAATTCAGGTTTTGGTCGTCCCGCGGTTTTTGGCGTGCCTGCTGCTGATTCCGCTGCTCGATCTCTACGCCAGCTTCACCGGAATTTTCGGTGGATACTTCGTAAGCGTCTACCTTTTCGGTGTAAACTCGGCAGCCTTCTGGGAAAACGCCCAGCAAACGGTTTTCATGTACGACATTTTTTACGGGCCGCTCAAGTGCCTGTTTTTCGGAGCGAGTTTATCGCTGATATGCTGCTACAAGGGGTTTCACTGCTTACCCGGAGCCGCCGGGGTGGGGCGGGCATGTACCGAAAGTTTCGTCGCCAGCTGTATGGTGATTCTCGCGTTGGATTTTTTCCTCGGAATGTTTTTCAACTCCATGATCATATGGATATGGGGCCTGAAGGCATGGCTGGGGTAAAGCGACTGCTTGCATCTCAACTGTGCTTGGTAGCGAAAAATAGTAACTAACTATCACATGATTGCGTGAGATTTATCAAATTGGAATACCGAATATCGAAATTCTAAACAAATACGAAATTCAAATTATCAAAAATCAAAACAAGAACATGGGAAAAACGGCTGTTGGTTTTGAACATTAGGATTTCAAACCTTACGAATTGTTTCGCTTCGCGGCGCTAAAGCGTCGGGTTTAGGATTTAGTATTTCGTATTTAAACTCCAATGCGTTATATTTTGAGCGAAAAGCAGAAATTGTAAATACCACGTGACAGTGTGGTTGTAGATATGACATGGAGTAACAATTGATTAAACCCATCGAAAATTGGCTTCAACGCCACAAAAATTACACGAGCTTCTGGCTGCACATGATAGGAATCCCGGCCTGCTTCATCGCGTGCCCGATATTGCTGATTCTCGAGCAGTGGTGGCTGGGCGGATGCATGTTCTTCGGGGGATACGCCCTGCAGTTTATCGGGCACATTATCGAGGGTAATCGCTCGGGTGAAGAAATGCTGTTTCGCCGCATTTTTCGCATGGACAAAACCGATCCCCCCAACCCGCACAAAAAGACTTCCGCCCGGGTGGGGCATCGGCAATAAGATTCTGGACTTTTGGGAAACAAATCGCTAAATTAACGGGTTCCGGCTCCAAAATAATCACGGGCTTTGGTTTTGCGGTTACGAGAATGAGGCTGCAAAATTTTGAGCTTTGTCAGGTAAAAAATTGCTTAAGACATTACACGGATATATTGCACGCGACTTGGTGCGGGTGGCGGGTATGGCGTTGGTGGCGTTTACACTGCTGATGACCGTTCTTGCGATCATGGAGCCGCTGCGCAAACAGGGACTGGCTACGAGTGAAGTTGCCTCGCTTTTCATTTACACGCTACCCGTGATGCTCTCGCTGACGCTGCCGTTTGCTGCACTTTTTGCAGCGACGATTGTTTACGGACGTTTCGCCCAGGATCGGGAGA
>DAOVZK010000074.1 GCA_030635145.1 Planctomycetota bacterium
ATGGTGTTTGAATCGAGTATCCCGTACGGATATGCTCTCAGGGACTCAGGGGTTTTCTACGGCGTAGTGTCTGGCAATTTCTCTAGTCATCATAGCTTCCTTGTTTTCAAATTTAAGGGGGAGACAAAACCGCAATGGTATTGGGATGAACCTCGCAACTACGCCTATAAGTCACTTAAACTTATATGGTTCACCGATGATACGGATGGGGAGGGAACTCTGGATATCCAGTCTTTTGTAGTTACTACGGATAATGGCTCGTTTACTCTAACAAAAGACACCCTTGCAAAAATGATCACCGCCCAAAATCATGAAGGCTATAAACCCACGGACGCAGAAATAACCGAGTTGCTTTCCCTACTCAAAGCCGCTGGAACAGGCACGCTTCCGCGTCCCAGACACCACACCCGCTTCTTCGACAAAGAACAGTCAATACCTGGACATCTGGGTCATTTTTCCTGCGGCCGAAGCCTTCCTTACTATCTCTACGGCTGGGCCGTTGTGTGGATTTTGATTGTATTTGCCTATATCATAAGAACCCGCAGAACCAGAAAGAGAATTGTCGCAACCAACAGCCCGGCCGACGAAGATGAATGATAGACATACAAGAGAATTTCATTACAATACCCCAAGTATAGAAGTTGACGAGCCGGTTTGAAATCGGCCGAAAAGACTGCAAAATATGGAGATACGACAGCGAAAATAAAAATTTGGGTTTTGTTCGGGAATTTCCTTGAAATTACCTAACGTGCACCGTACATTATGGCCGAAGAAGCTAACAAGTACCAAACAATGGCAAATCGGCAGCGGAGCACAAACATGATTGCAACAGCAACGAGAAAAACTACGACAGGAAAAGTGGCGAAAATGGCGAAAACTGCAAGAACCGTTAAAAACACAACCAAATCGACCTTACAGGGGGCTGTCAACGTTGGGACAAATCGCGACGCGGCACTCGACGCGGCCCTGAAGCAGATCGAGAAAAACTTCGGGGCAGGAAGCATTATGACGCTCGATCCGGCGAACATCAAGGCGGTTCCGGCCATCAGCACCGGCGCGATGAGCCTCGATATCGCACTTGGTGGGTTCGGGATTCCGCGCGGCCGAATCGTGGAAGTTTTCGGCCCGGAAGGCTCGGGTAAAACGACGTTGGCGTTGCACGTGGTGGCAAGTGCGCAGAAGACCGATGGAGTCGCGGCCTTCATCGATGCCGAACATGCACTCGACCCGACATGGGCACGCAAACTCGGTGTCGATCTCGAAAATCTGCTCGTCTCACAGCCGGACACCGGCGAACAGGCGTTGGAAATCTGCGAGATGCTCGTGCGATCCAACTCCGTAGACGTTGTTGTTGTAGACTCGGTCGCTGCCCTGATCCCACGAGCCGAAATCGAGGGCGAAATGGGGGCCTCGCATGTTGGGCTGCAAGCACGACTGATGAGCCAGGCCATGCGCAAACTCGTCGGTGCCGTTTCCAAAAGCAAAACGACCGTAATCTTCATCAACCAGATCCGTATGAAAATCGGCGTGATGTTCGGCAACCCGGAAACCACACCTGGCGGCAACGCGCTGAAATTTTACAGCTCAGTCCGCCTTGATATTCGCAGGGCTACGACTATTAAGGACGGTGAGACGCCAATCGGCACCCGTGTGCGGGTACGCGTGGTTAAAAACAAAGTCGCCCCACCCTTCCGCAAAGCAGAGTTCGATATCATGTTCGATTCAGGCATCAGCACGACGGGGGATATGCTGGACCTTGCCGTCGAAGAAGAAATCGTCAAAAAGCAGGGTGCATGGTTCAGCTATGGCGAGGTGCGATTAGGGCAAGGCCGCGAGAATTCCAAAAAATTCCTCAGCGACAATCCCGACCTCATTGCGGAAATCAAGCAAAAGGTCGAGGAAAAGCTGATTCCCGGATGTGCCCCGGCGGAAAATGCCGAAGAACCGCAGGAAGCCGAAACGCAAGAAACTCCCAAAGCGGAAGATGTTTCGGTTGAGGCGTAGATTACTGTAGCGAACTATCGCTTGACTGACCGGCAAAATTAAAAATTGCTGGATGACTACACAGGAAGGTTCACTGTTTTACAGTGGGCCTTTTTTATTGCATGAGATGTTGTACGAACCGGAAACATCCAATACAATGACTCGCATCAATCTGTTTAGCGTCAGAATGTTTACACGCGAAGGGAAAACATCGTGGATTTGATAATCGATAAATCAGTTGGATTGCGCGGAACAGTCAAAATTCCGCCCAATAAAAGTCATTCGTTCCGGGCCTTGCTCATGGCTGGGCTCGCCGAGGGTACAAGCAAAATTTACGGCCCCGCCATCAGCAACGACTGGATGCTCGGTACCGAAGCCCTGGAAATGTTCGGGGCCTCCGTCGAACCCCACGCCAACGACTTATGGGAAGTTGTCGGAACCAATGGAAAATTAACGGTACCCGAGGACGTTCTCAATTGTGGTAACAGCGGAATTATTTTGCGGTTCTTCACCGCCCTTGCCGCCTGCTGCGAAGGCCACACCGTTTTAACCGGCGACGAATCGCTGCGTCATATTCGCCCGATGCAACCGCTGATCGACGCCATCAATCAGCTCGGTGCGTGTGGCGTGTGCACCAAGGGCGACGGGCACGCACCGGTGGTTGTTCGCGGGCCGCTTGGCGGGGGTAAAACCGAAATCGACGGTGCCGATTCGCAGCATGTCTCTGCTCTGCTCATCGCCGCTGCTCTCAGCGACGCACAAACCGAAATCATCGTCAAAAATCCGGGCGAAAAACCCTGGATAAACGTCACCCTCGGATGGTTAGAGCATTGCGGGGTTAAGGTCACGAACGAAAATTACGAGCGATACACAATCAAGGGCGGCGGGCGATGGGGCGGATTCGAGTACGCCGTTCCGTTGGACTGGTCGGCGGCGTTGTATCCGATTGTTGCTGCGCTGATCACCCCCGACAGCGAGGTGCGAATTCCGGGAATGAACCTCGATGACACTCAGGGCGACAAGGCCGTGCTGGATATTCTTCGCGAGATGGGTGGTGATATCGAAATCCAGGACGACGGTGTAATCGTAGCTCGCAGCAGCAAACTTGTCGGCCACGAGATCGACTGCAACGATTTTATCGACCAGCTTCCACTGCTGGCCGTCGTCGGTACCGCCGCGTCCGGCAACACCAAACTCGTCAACGCCGCCATCGCCCGCGGAAAAGAATGCGACCGCATCACCGCCACCGCCGAAGCAATCTCCGCAATGGGTGGCGGAATCGGCGAAAACCCCGACGGGTTGATTATCCACAACTCGCAGCTGCACGGGGCGAGGCTATCGAGCTATCACGACCATCGAATGGTAATGAGCATGAGCGTCGCCGCACTGACAGCCGACGGACAAACCGTTATCCATAACGCAGGGTGCGTCAAAAAAACCTTCGCACATTTCCCCGAGCAAATGATCGGCCTGGGATTCGAAATGCGAAAAACCTAGAGCGATTCTCGAAAGTCCCCGCACCTCAATAACGAAAAAAACGCCCCGGTCAGAATGAAAGCGAATTTCAAATCTCACCGGGGCAACTCGTTGCACGAGAGGCAAAAAGGCTGTGGGTAATATCGCAGCTTTTTTACTGCGCCCTAACAAAAAGTTCTAACCACGTCCTGTTGCTCCCAATTTTTATCGTAATGCTTGAAGTTTTTAAACTGCTCTAATCAACTTTCCAGATCATCATCATTCGCGGGGTTTGGATTTTATCGAGCGTATCGGATGAAATATTCAGATTCGGCCCCGTCGCACCCATAAATCTCTCGAATGTGCCTTTGTGTTTTTTGTACTCCACGACCTTGGGGTCATTAAGCTTCGCCAGCTTCGCTGCCCTTTTATATGCATCTTCGAGATATCCGATTTTATCTACCAGTCCAAGTTTCTCGGCCTTGGAGCCTATATAGATGTTTCCGTTAAACGGGGCCATGCTCGATTTTTGAATCGTTTTGGTTTTCCCGTCCTGAAGCATCACTTCCAGATCGTATGGTTCGGGGGTAGGTTTTAGCCGATCGCCACGGCCGTCAGAAACGATCGTTTCAAATCGCTCCTGCATTTTGTTGAGAATCCCAAGCACGTTTTTGATCTCATACGACTGCGGCTGGCGGAATGCACTTAACTGATCCTTCCACACCTCAGAATTTGTACTCTTGATAACCAGCATACTCATGCCGATTTTATTGAGCGTGCCCTCAAAGTTCGGCACCTGTGCGATAACACCGATGCTTCCGGTAATTGTCGAATGCTCGGCGTAGATTTCGTCGGCTGGTGCGCTGATATAGTATCCACCGCTGGCCGCGACGCCGCCCATCGAAACCACCACGGTTTTGCCGGCCTTTTTCAACGCGAGAACTTTGTGATACATGGCATCGGAGGCTGACACGCTACCACCGGGTGAGTCCACTCGAAGCACGACAGCCTTGACGTTGTTGTCGTCTTTCACATTTTTGCAGAAGGCTTCAAAATCTTTGCTGGCCTTGTCATTGATTATCCCGTTTATGTTGTAAATGGCAACGATTTGATCGTCGCTACCCTTGCTGATGGTTTTTGTGTCGAGGTCAACACCGGCCGTCACCGCAAGTGCGAGAATCAGGTAGAAGTTCATAACAAGCGATAGCAGAAAGACCGAAACGCCAATGGCGCTGCAGAATTTGGCGAACATCGAACGCTTTTTTGGTGGTAGAATCTGACAACTGACAGACGGTGCGAGTTGCGGAACCTGCGAAACCGGTGTGATGAACTGTGGTGGTTGTGGTACATCGCTCATGTTAATACTCCTTCTTGCCCGTTGTGCTAAGATGTGTTAAAAGTTGATACTTACCTCGATAACGAATATCGTATGGTAAGACTGTAGCGCAACAGGCAGACGAATTCAACAAAACATTTTCGGTTTGAAAACAAATCGACGAGTCTATATCAGGGATCAAACAAGATGAACGAAGAATATCGAGGCGGAACGGTTTGGGCGGCGGTAATGATGGTTGTGTTTTGCGGTATTTTGCTAACGGGGATATCGTGCAGCAGAAAATCGCAGGACGCAGCTAAGGGCATCAGCGTTTTTGTGAGCATTCCCCCGCAGCAGGATTTCGTTCGGCGTATCGGCGGCGACAAAGTCAATGTGGAGTTGCTCATCAAGCCCGGTGCCGACCCGCACACATTTGAACCAACGACAAAACAAATGGTACGGCTGTCCCGGGCGAAGTTGTATTTCCAAATCGATATGCCGTTTGAAAATCGGCTGCTGGAGAAAATCCGCTCGATGGCTCCACAGCTGGTAATCGTAGACACCACCCGCGGAATCAAAAAGCGTGCGATCAGCAAATGCACCGCCCACGATCATGGCGGACATAACCACGAGGGCAACGACCCGCATGTATGGCTGGATCCTATGCTCGTCAAAATTCAAGGCCGACACATTTGCGATGCCCTCAAGAAAATCGACCCCGCCAACGCCGACTACTACGAAGCAAATCTCCAAACGTTTCTCGCCGATCTCGACAAACTCAACGCCGACATCGCCGCCAAGCTCGCCCCCGTCAAAGGCAAAACATTTTTCGTTTTTCACCCGGCGTTTGGATATTTCGCCGACGCTTACGGGCTGAACCAGCAAAGCGTGGAGGTCGACGGAAAGTCGCCCACAATGAAGCAGCTCCAGCAGCTAATCAGCAACGCGGGGCAGCATCGTGCGAAGGTCATTTTCGTCGAACCGCAATTCTCCAAGACCACGGCCGAGACCGTCGCCAAGCAAATCTCCGCCCGCGTAGAAACCCTCGACCCGCTAAGCGAAAATTATTTCGCGAACATGCGGTCAATCGCCGGCAAAATTTTCAACGCCCTGAAGTAGCCCCCGCCGAAACCTTATTTGCCGTCGGCCGTGCGAATGATTTGCAAAAATTTTACATTTTCCGCCCACTCGCGCCGATATATACGCTGACAGCGAAACAGCTGTGCGAATTCAACGCGGAGAACCGATGGCCGACACATTACCAAACGCGAATAGGAAACTGATACTCCTCGGGGCAGTGTTCTGCCTCACCGGGGCAGCTATCGGTGGGTTCGTCGGAATCATGGGCGGATTTCTGTACTCGCAAGACTGGTTCCGCACCGTACGATGGGTGAAGTTCGAGAAAATTTTGAACTACCCTCTGACAACCCCCGGGGTAATTACCGGTTTGTGTTGCGGGCTCGTCGCGGGATACGTATGGGTTCGATTCATGATGCATCGAACCCGAAAATTCCGCCAGCTCGACGCCCCACGCACCAGTTTACTGGTTGGTGAGGGAATGTTAATGGGCCTCACGCTCGGATGGGTGTGCGGCGCGGTTCATCTGATCGTAATTCACGGTATCGCAATTTCTCGCGGCATCACGATGTCGGCCAAGAGCTTTTTCACATTCATGCCGATCACCATCGCCGCCTCGCTTTTCATCGGGCTGACGGCCGGGCTTGTCGGGGGAATTGTCTGGTGGATGCTGCTACGCACAGGGGCATCGCAAAATCGCCTCGCCGCAGCCGTGTAGCGAATCGCAGCCAAACTTCATTCGTGAGTGACCTTTTTTTCTGGCAGGTATTTTGATCTGCTATTATACATGTTTTTTTGTTTTCAGAAGTTTTTTTAAGCCCGAAAGGGCTGACCAGAATTTAGCCGGGGGTGAA
>DAOVZK010000058.1 GCA_030635145.1 Planctomycetota bacterium
ACCTAAATCCGCTGGAGAGCGTCCTGGGGAGGGGACTCCTGCTTTGGGTTTTGTGAAGTTGTTTGTTGCTTCGCTGACATGTGAGTCTAACCAGCAGATGTTAGTCGTATCCATGTGCCGAAAATGAATTGAAGGTCTTGATGCCGTGCCGAAAATTGCCCCGCGTGGTGATTCGCAGAAACTGTATTCCGTCAACCCACCATTAGCAAAGGCGGTGTCGGTAAACCCAACGGTGTCCGAAGGCGAAATGAACGTATCGGCGCGATTCCCGGAAACCGACGGATCCAGGATAGCCCCCTCATATCCGCCACCGGCCTTGGGTTTTACAAACGAACCTACAAATTCCCGATTGTATCCGAATCCCCCGCAACCATTTTCGAATCCGGATTGAAATTCCAGAAAGCTGGGACAATTCCTAACTGCTTTTCCCGGGAGATATTTCATCAATGGCCCGTCGTTAATTGAAAAAGGTGTCGAACCGGAGCTGGTTCTGCTTCCAAACCAGCGATGCAAGTTTCCGCTGTAAATCCCTACTGCCGCTGGGGCATAAAAACCATCGTTGTCTGCTTCGTAAAAGCTGTTACTGATCTGCAGGCATCTGATACTGCCCTGACAAACGACTTTTCTTGCAAGTTCCTTTGCACGCGAGAGGCTTGGCATGAGTATAGACACAAGCAACGCGATAATGGCGATCACCACTAAAAGTTCTATCAGCGTAAAACCGGAATGACGGTTTTTGTTAGTCATTGTTTCAACTGCGCCTGCGTTTTTTCAGCATCCCCACCCCACCCGCAATCAGCAGTACCAATGTGGTAGGTTCGGGGGTAACTCCATTGAGATACTCAATGGAGTCCAACTCCGTCGTAAAATATCCAAAATCCCCAGCCGTGCTGTTGGTTACTGTACGAATGCGTACATAAGCAATATCATCCAAAGCTACGGGGTTTCCGCCGGCATCAATCGCCCAGTCGATATCGAACAGGTCGCCACCTTGGGTAACATCGGTGTAACCGGTGAGAGCAGACTGATTTGACCAGGCTGCCTCGGTGTATGGGTTCCTGCCGGCATTAAATTCTGCCTGATTGAAGGTTATGTCCAGCGGGCCTAATCTCGGATCGCCGACGATATCGTAATTACTCGGTTTGAGCAAATACCACGTCTCATCCTCCCAGCCGTCTGCCGTTGCACCGTCGCCAGACGTCTCACGCGCAACTTCAACATAACCGGGTTCATACCAGCTTGTCATGGCATTTCCGACGATATTCAGATCGCTTCCATCCCCATTGGCAATAGACGTTGAAAAACCCAGAATAATTCCGACAGGTTCACCACGAATACTGCTTTTTTGCCACATTCCAAGCGACACAAGACCAGAGGAGTCATCCGTATCTGTAGCGGACTGAAAAACTGCGTTTGGATCCGTAAATCCCGTTACCGGATTAACCCCAGCCTCGTAGCTGCAAAGTACATCCGCCCAGTTGTTCGCCGCCGAGAGTCCAGATGAAATTGCGGTGAGCACCGCCACTACAAACAAACCTGCAAAACGATGAGCAATTCGTTCGCGTTTCATAATATTAGTAATCCTTTCGATTTTCAATTTATCGTTTATAAAATCACCAAGCGCGACGCGGAGAAACAAAGTTCTCCGCGCCGCACCATGGAGATGGTAGTTTTTCAAACTAAGCCTTCTTGTTGCGACGACGGCGTAAAGCCAAAGCAACACCGCCAGTGGTGAGCAGACATACCGTAGTCGGCTCGGGAATGAGGTTGTCAACAAGAACATAGGTCGGCCAATTCCCGGCAAATCCGGTCGAGGCATCGTAGCTGTCCATTGTAAACTCCAGCGAGCTGACCTCACCCAAACCGCTGAGATCAACAGTTTCCCAGGTATCAACGATCAGCGTGCTACCGGCACGAAAATCTGCAACGTAAAAATCAATACTACCAGTCGCTGCGCCCAGGGTGTCCTTACCAGTAATGATCACTTTCGCCCAGTCACCCGCGGCCATTGGAGTAGCAAACCCGTCACCATTCAACATGGAGTCATAGCAGTAGGTGCTGTTGGTTAACTTAACGGTGGACAGGACGGCTGCCTCTGCAAGTGTAGCTGTTGGAGTAACACCGCCCCATGCCGAATGGTACAATACACCGAAGTTGTCGCCACTGGCGGCGGAACCTGGTTTGGCATCAAACTGATAGCCCGACCCGCTGCCGGTTGTCTCGACTTCATTCGAGTACGCCCAACCGCTCCACGAGGTGTAATGCCAATAGAACCCCGGTTCTCCACCCGTGTGGGTTTCAAACCTGTTGTTGAAGGTAAAACTCCCACTGGTGAACGAATCATTGTAAATATCTGGCGAGGTGGCGGGCGTAGCTGGATATGTACTTCCGTCCCAGTTACCTGAACCATCCCAGTGAGTATCCGCGGCCAACGACAGATTGTCGAAGTTGGCAACAGTACCCATCGCCGCCGACGCCATCGTCGCGACCATACCCAACACTACACACATTCTTGCTCTTACAAACATCTCAAACTCCTTGCTCACGTGTTGTGAGCTGCGACCCTGCGTTATGCGCAATGCAGCCAAGGGCGCGAAAAGCTGCACCGCAACTAGGGACCTAGGAAGTCGAGCATCGAATTGAGCGCATAGCCAACACATATGGATGGCACCGGCAAAAATCACATAATTGCTGGAGGTAAGCGCAACAGCACGAGCATCGACCAACGCACGACAGGGGGGATACCGAGAGAAACTCCGGGAGCTACCGGAAATCTCCTGGCCATCCACAGTGCCGCGACGGCAAACCAGGTCGTGTCGATAGGCAGGTTTTCTGGCTTCCGGTTTCATCCGACGTTTCCAATTTTGAAAACGTCAAAAACCTTCCGTCACGCCTTCCCAGAATCGCAACATGCGTTTCCAGTGGCATACAGTGACGGTCGTTACCGGTTACAGCGGCGCGTCCGCGGCCGATTTGCACGGCCTTCCCAAGATCAACCTCAAAGCAGGTCGATACCTATTCAACGGGCGAGATTGTATCTCATATCTGAAAAAAGTCAAGCAGCAAGTGAATATAAAAATCTCCAACCGCCCCCCGGGCGAAAAAATATCCGTCAAATTTCCGCTTCGAGACGCACATTTTGTTCGCGAAGTACATGCGGCCAAAAATCCCAAAATTTCGCGAATTGATAATGGCCCCGAATTTATTAGGTTTTTTCGCTTTTCGACTTGACGTTGAGTTCTCAGAGGCGCAAGATAACGTTTAGTTGATCGGACTTCGGGGTCCGAGGGCAATGTTTGTGGTAGTTCAGGGACAAAAGAGCGCATCGCAAAAGCCCGTGTTGAAACATTAATTGTTTGGATCAATTTTTTAGAAGGAGCTTAAAATGGCCGTAGCAAAAGCAATGACAAAGTCGCAGATTATGACCGCACTGGCAGAGGCAAATGGCGTTACCAAAAAGGCCGCCGCAGAATTTGTAGAATCCCTCGTTGGGCTTGCATACACCGAAGCCAAAAAGGGTTTCACGGTTCCAGGGCTTGGCAAACTGGTTCTGGTAAATCGCAAAGCTCGCATGGGCCGTAACCCTGCCACCGGCGAAACCATCAGCATCCCCGCCAAAAAGGTTCTGAAGTTCCGCATCGCCAAGGCTGCCAAAGACGCAGTCCTCTAAGCGACAAAACGAATGAATATAAAAAGGTCGGCCCTTAATTGGGTCGACCTTTTTTTGTGGCGACAAAGCGGTGACCTCACTTCTGTCACCCTCGCGAAAGCGGGGGTCCAGTCTTTCTTTCTGGGTGGCGTGGTTGCGATGTTTGCAACCACGTTTTCGGCCACTAAACTTGCGGTGAGTTTTATTTGCTGCTGCCGAGTTTCGCTTTCGCATTTTTCAGCCACGCCAGCCATGCATCCATCCCCTCGCCGGTTTTGGCAGACAGCTCTATCAACGGCGCGCGGGTGTTTATTTTCGACAGGTCGTCGCGAATGCAGGACGAATCGAACTCCAGCACTTCGGCGAGGTCGATTTTATTCAGCAGGATAACGTCGGCGGGTTGGAACATGGTATTGTACTTGGCGACCTTATCATGGCCTTCAGGAGTGCTGAGCATCGCGACGCGATAATGCTCTCCGAGATCGAAACCCGAGGGGCAGACCATGTTTCCGACGTTTTCGATAAAGATGTAATCCAGGGCGGCGTTGCGGATGTCGAGTTTTTCCAGAGCCGCAGCCACCTGACCAGCTGAAAGATGGCACCCTCCCTCGGTGTTGATCTGCACGACGGCGGCGACATCTGCGACTCGCTCGGCATCGCGTGCGGTCTGCAAATCGCCAACGATCACAGCCGACTTCGCCCCGCCCAGCCCCACAATGGTTTTTTCCAGCAGCGTAGTTTTTCCGCTACCGGGGGCACTGATGATATTCACCGACAGGCACCCGTACTGCTGCATCAGCTTGCGATTTTCCAACGCCACCTCGTCGTTGGCGTCCAATACGTTTTTAACTACGTCTATTTTTTTCGTCATGGTTTCCTCTAATTTTTTCGACAGGATTACAGGATTTTTTTTATTTCGGAATTTATGATTTTAAACCTATCTCGCTTATCCTGTTGATCCCGTCTAATATCCTTCCTGCCTTTTCTTTTACCATAATTCATTCTTTATCTTGTTATCCTGTCAAAAGAGTTCTGTTTACTCACACACGACGCTCTTTAGGATGATATCGTTTCCTTCGATAATTTCAACGTCGGCCTGGTTGCATTTGGGGCAGAGATAATAATCCTCACCGGGGGAAAAGCGATGCTGGCATTGCTGGCACTGCGCGACGGTGGATACGGATTCGAGAATCAGTTTCGCACCGGCGGCACAGGTGTCGGCGGCAAGGCTGGCGAACGCGATATCCAACGCCTCCGGGACAATGCCTCGCAGCTGCCCCGCCGAAACCGTAAACTCCGTCACACACTTTACATCGTTGGTTTCGACCAACGACTCCAGCTCCCTCAACAGTTCCACAGCTATCGACATCTCGTGCATTTTTGCTCCGATTGGCATCCTGATACGAAAAAAAAGACAATACACAACACACCCGCGAAACTCAAGGGGGAAAAGAGCATCAACTCACCAAAGAAAAGGCGTGTCTGATATTAAATCATGGCGGGGTGTTCGTTTTTTTGAAGCCCGAAGGGCTGACCAGGATTTAGCCGGGGGTGAAGCGCAGCGGAACCCCCGGATGGATGTTCTTAAAGAATTAGCCCTGAAAGGGCGACACCAATAACATTGGAGGCAATAATTTGCTCGTCGAGCTACGACCTGTCGCCCTTTCAGGGCTGGGTATTTTAGTTGCCCGGGGGTTTCACCCCCGGCTAAACTCTCCCCGCCCCTCCGGGGCTGAAAGAAAAAAAATCTCACCCAGCCCCACGCGAAACTCAAGAGCATTCGTCACTCCACAAAACAGGCCCGCAGCGTTTTGCATCATACGCCACGGGCCTGTCACGATTGTCAAAATTTTCGGGCACCTTGCGGGCGGCCCGATCTTCGCTATGCCTTGGGCTTGTCGGTTTTTTTCTCTTCTACGACTTTCGTCTCTTCCTGGAGTTTGCCGAGGAATTCGGGGAGGTCCAGGCCGACCTGCTTGGCGAGTTCGTGCATCGGAGGCAGTATGCCCATGATGCGCTGGCCGAGCCCGCTCATGCCACCGCCCTCGCCGCCGCCATCCCAAACGAAAATCTTCTCGATCGGAAGATTCTGAATCGCCTGCGTCTGGAGGTTTGCGACATCGACGAGTTTCTCGATGACCAGCAGCGAGGCTGCGCCTTTGTCGCTACCGCATGCGGCAACGAGCTGTTTGTAACCCTCTGCCTTGCCGTCGAGAATCGCTTGCACGCCCTTACCTTCGGCGGACATCTTCGCGATGATCGCTTCGGCCTGGCCTTCGGCGATGCGGATGGCTTCTTGCTTTTGGGCCTCGGCCGCGATGATGACTTTTTCCTTCTGGGCGTTGGCTGGTACGACGACCTCCGCATTCAACCTTGCCGCCTCGCGAAGTGCCTTTGCGTCTTCGGCCTTCTTTTCGGCGTTTTCTTCGGCGACACGAACGGCACCGTCGGCTTCTCTCGATGCGGACTGTGCACGCTGGCGGGCTTCCTGCTCGGCAACGTTCTGGTTGGCGTTGTAGGAGGCCTTGTTGGAGTTTGCTTCGGTTTCGGTGCTGACGGCTTCGGCGTCGAGTGTGGCGACTTTTTGTCGTCTGTCACGCCCGGCGGTTGCTTCACCGATATCGGCTGTGGCGTTTGCCGATGCCACGGCCACGCGGGTGTCTCGCTGGCGTTGGGCGACACCGGTTTGCCCCGTTTTTTCCTGTTCGGCAACGTCGATATTCGCCTGGTTGATCGCCTCGGCGGCAGCCTTTCGGCCGAGGGCTACGATGTATCCCGACTCGTCTTCAATGTCGCGAATGTTAACGTTGATGACCTGCAGGCCGATTTTTTCCAGTTCGAGCGAGACGGCTTCGTTGACCTTGCCCATAAACGCCTGGCGGTCGCTGTTGATGTCCTCGATTTTCATGGTGGCGATAACGGCACGCATCTGCCCGAGAATAATATCCTGTGCCTGTGCCTGTATCTGGCCACGATTCAAACCCAGTAAGCGAACTGCAGCGTTCTGCATAATACCCGGGCGATTGGAAACCGCCGCCGTAACCGTCGTGGGAACAGTTACTCGAATGTTTTCCTGTGACAACGCGTTCGACAAATCAATCGGCACGACGAACGGTTCGAGGTCGAGGTATTCGTACGCCTGAAACAGCGGCCAAATAAACGCTGCCCCGCCGTGAATACACTTCGCTGCACCACTGCCGGTCTTGCCGTATACGACGAGAATTTTATTCGCCGGGCAACGACGATATCGCTGGGCAAACGTAATCATCAGCACCAGCACGATAACCGCAATTATCAAACCAAGGATCAGTCCCACAGGCAGCGGGGCATCGGTTGGCGTTTTAGCCAACGGCATAATTGCAAACAAATGACTCATCATAATTTTCTCCCTAACTTTGAATGTTAATTGTTAAAATTCGTTGCTTTAATTTTCTTCCGGTTTCACTTCGATAGAGTTCGGGCCCATCATGCGGGTAACGGTAACTACCGTTCCAGCTGCCAGGGCCACACCTCCCGCGGATCGCGCCCGCAGCACCTGCACTACACCGTCGACAGTTACGCGGGCCTCGCCGACGGAACCTTCGGGTATGTCGATGTAAACAGTGCCCTGCGTGCCAACACAGGACGCCACATTAAGATTGCCCGACTCTGTCATGCGTTTCATAACGTGGAAAAACGCTGCCACCACCAGCATGGCCCCGATACCCCACATCAGTGCAAAGAAAAGTGCCATCGACAACGGCACTCCGATCTGCATGTACATGGCACCGGCCCAGGAAAACAGTGTGCAAAACGCCAGGATCGACCGAATACTCAACAACTTAAACGCGATGGTAGTATCGTGTGCCTCGGTGGCCGAGAGGTCGTGATCGGCGTCGTGGGCAAAATCGTGATCCATGTCATGACCAACATCATGAGAAAAATCGTGCCCGTCGGCGGAGTCCATATCGCTATCCCCAGCTAGCCCGATAAGCGCCGCGATCAGCTGCCACACCAAAAATACACTAAAAAACACCGCCGAGATGTAAAACCCCCTGATAATCGAATCCAAGCCATTCCACCATTCCATCATAGCATTACTCCTTACGTATGAAGCCGCTTGCGTACAGAATCCCTGTGCTCCCGAATCGTGCGGTTCGGCTGACGGCATGATACGTATACATACCGCAAACCGCAGGTAGAACGATACACAACTGCCCCCGAAAACGCAAGAATCAAAAACGAAATCCACTACACGTTTATGGATTGATCCATAAATTCAAAAAGGCCCGTAGCGTTTTTGCATCATACGCCACGGGCCTTGATTAAACTGCTATGCAAGCTGTTCTATTTACTGTCTGATTTATTGATCACGATCGGAAGCTCACTGAACCCGAGGTCAATGACCTTGTCGAACATTTGTGACATCAGAATTCCCTTCGCAAACTTTTCTGTTTTTGGTGACAGTTTCGCCGGGTCGATTTTTTCGGTTCCGTCGGTTCGCTTAATGAGCTTAATGATGTGGAATCCAAACTGTGTGCGGATTATTGGAGAAATTTCCCCGGGTTTTAACGCAAACGCTGTAGCAGAAAATCCCGGTGCCATTTTTTCAGCTGTGAATTCTCCAAGATCTCCGCCTTCAGCTTTGCTGGGGCAGGAGGAGGATTTCTTAGCGGCATCTTCAAAGGTAATTTTTCCGGCTTTGATGTCGGCATTGATTTTCTTGAGTTCGTCGTAGGCCTTTTTTTGCTCCACTGTCGCGGTGGATGGGTCGCATCCGATCAGAATATGTGATGCCTGAACTTTTGTACCATTGAAATACTCGGGATGTGCCTTTACCAACGCCTGAACGTTTTTCTCTGACGTCATTTTGTCCTGAATAATGTCCATTTGAGCAATTGTTGTGAAAATTTCATCGGTCAGGCCCTGCTCAGCCATCATTTTTTCAAGTGTCGTACCACGTTTTTCTGCCTCGGCAGCGGCCTTTGCCTTAACTTCCTTCAATTTTTCTTCAGGTACAGTAATTTTTTGCTTCGCGACATACCCATCTACAAGCGCCTGGAATATTTTGTTATCGAGGACTTGCTTAGGCATAGCATCAATCTTCGGTTGAACATAGGCACAAGCCATTGCCTTTTTTTCCGGAGGCATCATTGCAAGCTGCTTTTGCATCTGATCTCTATTCTTTGCGACTTCCTCGTTGATTTCCTTACCGGAGATAACTTCCTTACCGACGGTGGCTGCTACGTCGGGGAGCTTCGCTGGGAGCTTAAATTCAGGGGCCTTTTCCGCAGGTGCTTTGGCTTTCGTGGCATCGGCGGATTTTTCCGCAGGTGCTTTGGCGGGGGCGGCGGGCTTTGCGGCCGATTTGGCAGAATCACCACATTTGGTTTTGCCTGGACCACCGCATTTCGACTCGGCATGAGCGGCGGCTGCAAAAATGCAAATGCACAAAACGGCAACAATAATCGATTTCAATTTCACAAGGATTCTCCTGTAGGTAGGTACCATGTTCAAACCCGGCGGTTACACCACCGCAACAGGGCTTTGTTTTACTCTTTTCTTCGAAAGTTAGCTAGACATTTTAAACGCTGTTTTGCCATAAAAGTTACGGATTTCACCGTAAATGTTTCGTAAATCTTTTGGCCCACACCGCGAAACCTTGCCCCAAACCCGAGATGCTCTTGCAAAACACCTCAAATTCGGGGAAAATACTCGGCCCTGAACTGCAGAACACCGCTGCGGTGAGGGAGCTATCGAATAATCGGATGTAACCCACGAAAAAACCAAGGAAAAGTAAATGGCGACCAAGACAATTGCGGATATTGATATAACCAACAAAACCGTCCTCATGCGAGTGGATTTCAATGTCCCGCTGAAAGACGGTGCGATTACCAACGACATGCGAATCGTGATGGCCCTGCCGTCAATCAAGAAGGTACTCGAAAGCGGCGGAAAACTCGTGCTGATGTCGCATCTCGGACGGCCGAAAGGGCAAGTGAAGAAGGAATTCTCCCTCGCTCCCGTCGCCAAGCGTCTTGGCGAGCTGCTGGGCAAAGACGTTCAGCTAGGCCCGGACTGCGTTGTCGGGCCTGACGTCGAAGCCATCGTCACCGAAATGAAAGCTGGCGACGTGCTGCTGCTGGAAAACGTACGGTTTGATCCCCGCGAAACCAGCAAAGACGAAGCCGAAATGCAAACCCTCGGCGACGAGTTCGCCAAACTCGGTGAAGTTTACGTCAACGACGCGTTTGGCACCTGCCACCGCAAGCAGGCCAGCATGTACGGTGCCCCCAAGGGCATCCAGGCCAAGGGCGGCCGCGCCGTCTGCGGATATCTCGTCGAAAAGGAAATCAAGTACCTGCACCAGGCCGTCGCGGAACCCAAGCGTCCGTTCGTGGCAATCCTCGGCGGGGCCAAGGTCAGCGACAAAATCAAACTCATCGGCTCGCTGCTGGACAAGGTCGACAAGATCATCATCGGCGGTGCGATGGCGTACACGCTGCTGAAGTCTCAGGGCATTGCTGTCGGTAAAAGTCTCGTCGAAGAAGATCAGGTCGAACCGATGAAGCAGCTGCTCGCCGCGGCCGGTGACAAAATCGCCTTACCCTGCGACCACACTTGCACCGACGACTTCGCAGCTGGTGCGCCGGTTGTTATCGACACCCCGGACATTCCCGAAAATCTCATGGGCATGGACATTGGCCCGAAAAGCATCGCGGAATTCGACGCGATTGTCTCAGCCGCCGGTACTGTCGTCTGGAACGGTCCGATGGGCGTATTCGAAAATCCAAACTACGCAGCCGGTACCAAAGCCGTCGCCGAAGCCCTCGCCAAAGCCACCGACAACGGGGCCATCAGCGTCATCGGCGGTGGCGACTCGGCAACAGCTGTCGAACAAATGAAACTCGCCGACCGCATGACACATGTTTCAACCGGCGGCGGTGCGTCGCTGACTTACCTCGAAGGTAAGCCCATGCCGCCAATCGAAGTTCTGGACCAGAAATAAGGACAATTTTTAGATAACATTTTGGGAACAAACTTTGTCGACTCTGCTTCGATACAGAGTCAACAAATACAAACTTTTAGACTATTAAAATATGACTCTACCAGGAAAAAATCCGTTTCCGCTGCCCAGCGAGAGCATCGTTGCCCCGTCGTTGCTGAGTGTGGATTTTGCCCGGGCCGGTGAACAGATCACTGAAGTGCTCGCCGCCGGTGCTCAGATTTTGCACGTGGACATCATGGACGGGCACTTCGTCCCGAATTTGTCGATGGGCCCGCCCGTCGTCGACAAGCTGCGAAAATTCACCTCCGCCCCGCTCGACGTTCACCTGATGGTGACTGACCCGGGGTTCTTCATCGAGCCTTTTGCCAAGGCCGGTGCCGATTCGCTGAATTTTCACATCGAGGCCTGCGGTAACGGCGACCTCGGTCAGATAGACGAGGCAAAACAACTGATACAGAAGATTCGCGACTTGGATCTTGGTGTCGGGATCACGCTGAAACCAAAAACCCCAGCCACCAGCATCGACGAAGTTATCGATCTGGTCGACTTCGTTTTGGTGATGACGGTGGAACCCGGATTCGGCGGACAGTCGTTTATGGGCGATATGATTCCGAAAATGCAGGAGTTACGCGGCAAAATGCGTAGCGACCAGAGGTTAGAGGTCGACGGTGGAATAAACGCCGAAACCGCAAAAATTTGCCGCAACGCCGGGGCGGATATCTTCGTCGCCGGTAACAGCATCTTCGCCGCACCAGACCCCGCGGCGGTGACAAAGGAAATCCTTGCAGCTGTCAACTAAGTGAGGTAAGAATAAACCAGATCAACTGGAAAAATCGCATGAGGTTATTGTACATAGTTCGAACCGGGCAAACCCTGTGGGATCGGGAAGGCAGAACCGACTCATTGGCCGGTGTGCCGTTAACCGACGACGGATGTGAAACGATCCGCCGCGTGGGGTTGGAGCTGGCACCGCATGAACCGACGGTTGTGTTTTCCTCGAGCGGCGAGGCGGAGCAGCAGACGGCAAAAATTCTGGGAAAAACGCTCAGCCTCAAGGTCAGGAGCAACGAGAATCTCAGCGAATTCGATTTTGGATTATGGCAGGGCCTGACGGTCGATGAAATCAAACGCCGCCAGCCACGCCTGTACAAACAGTGGGTCGAAAAACCATCCGGCATACGCCCCCCCGACGGAGAAATTCTCGCCGAAGCACAAGAGCGTATCTGGAAGGCGATTTGCGACGTACTCAAGAAAAATAAAAAAAGCACCCCTGTAATCGTGCTGAAACCAGTGGTTTTATCGCTGCTGCGATGCCGATTAGAGGACACACCATTGGACGATGTTTGGGATTGCACCCCGGCAAGGTTCACTTGGGAGAGCTACGAAATTAACGAGAGCGACCAAAGCCCATCGCGGGCGAAGGTTCAAGGAGCTAGTGATGGCTAACGATGTTCAGGATACGACACCTTACAACGCAGAATCTTTGGGCGACCGCCCGCAGCGTACAAAACGCGAAGTTCCCGATGGTTTGTGGATGCGATGCCCGAAGTGCGAGGCGATGCTGTATCGCAAGGCCGTCGCGGAAAATCTCGACGTCTGCCCCGAATGCGAACATCACTTCCGCATGAAAGGCTGGGATCGCGTCAATCAGCTAACCGACCCGGGCAGCTTCGAAGAGCACTTCGACAACCTCGCCACGGTCGACCCGCTTGATTTTAAGTGGGCCGGGAAGGTCTACGCCGAACGAATCGCAATCGAGCAGAAAAAAACCGGCATCAACGACTCGATTTTGACCGGCGTTGCCTACATCAAAGGCCGACGCGTCGCACTCGGGGTCATGGTTGGTGAATTCATCATGGGCTCGATGGGAACCGTACTTGGCGAGAAACTCGCGAGATTAATCGAGCTGGCCACCGAACAATCGCTTCCGCTGATCGTGGTTTGCATTTCCGGTGGAGCCCGAATGCACGAAGGCGCACTAAGCCTCATGCAAATGGCAAAAACCTCCGCTGCACTTGCCCGATACGACGACGCGGGCGGACTTTACATCGCGATTCTCACCGACCCCACGACCGGTGGTACGACCGCCAGCTTCGCCATGCTCGGTGACATCACCATCGCCGAACCCGATGCCGAAATTTGCTTCGCCGGGGCCCGCGTAATCGCCAACACCATCAAGGCTGACTTACCCGAAGGATTCCAGCGGTCGGAGTTTCTCATGGAAAAAGGCTTCATCGATATGATAGTCCACCGCAAAGAGCTTCGCAGCGAAATCGCACGGCTGATAGATTATTGCAAGGCATGAGAAACAATTTCCCATTTTCAATTTTCGATTTCCAATTTTTGGATGGTTATAAAAAATTGACGACGCGGCTTGCATTCCAATTGAAAATTCCAAATTGAAATTTGGAAATTCCCAGCTAGTACTCTGTAACATAAATAAAGTGTAGCGAGCCTTTTTTCCGATAAGGTTGATAGAACCTTTAACCGGCATGGAGGCCAAAATGAAAAAGTATATCGTAGAATTGACAACCGAAGAACGTTCCAAATTGGAAAATATTATCAAGGCTAAGCGAATGGCGGCACATAAGCGGCACCACGCG
>DAOVZK010000062.1 GCA_030635145.1 Planctomycetota bacterium
CATATTGCCCGATATGTGTGAATTATATTTAAAAGCAAGACGAGAAGGAGTTTTAACTTCTGCCCAAGAGAAATTAGCACTTCAATCAGAATTATTACTTTCCTCTTTTGCAAAGGTCGGAATAGCTGCTTTGATTGACGAAGCTACCGGGTATCAATATGATAGGCAATATAATGCGCTTAGAATCTTGCTTCAACAATATATTAAAGAGGGTATGCAAAAATGGGTTAAGCGATTTCCTGATAAATTTTTCGAAGAACTAGACAAGCTTTACAATAATCCCAAAACTAAAGCAACAAAGAGGCCGCAATATTACGGCAAATTTATTAATAAATATGTCTATGAACCATTGGAAAATGGATTTGTTAAACAAGAGCTTGATAAAGTAAATATTAGAGATGATGGGAAAAGAAAAGCTAGGTTCCATCAATGGTTAACAGAATTTGGTGTAAATCAATTGACAATACAGCTTGGTAGAGTTTTGGGTGTCATGGAAATATCACCAAATCTTAGAAAATTTAAAGATACAATATCTAGGCAAAAACAACTTTCTATTCAGCCTGCACTTTTCGACGATCTCTATGATGAAGATTAATGCCAAATTAAGATATTAGGGCGAATAGCTTGCACTGTTCGCCCTAATATTTATATAGGCTTATTTCTACCTTAAACTATGACATTCCGAAAAAATTTAAAAAATTCGGTTAAATTCCCTGCTAATAGCCCACGCCGCAGCAATCTGCAAAGCATCCGCTCACAACCGCAAAAATTGGCATCCCGAGATAATGGAAGAAAAAACTTGCAACCTGCATGGGATGGTGGATATAATCTCCGAGCTGGAATTGACCGAACATTCAGTGTAGCGTAGGTTTACGAAAAGGAATACCGACATGAACCAAGCCTCATTGCAGATATCACCTACTCGCTGGGTAGTGCTGTTAGGATTGAGCGCCGCCGCCATCGGATTGTTGCTGTTTCTGGGCCTCGGTGAGGGCTATGCCCAAGGGCAAACCGCCACCGTTACACCCGACTCGAAAATTTTTGTCACCGTAGGGCGAATATCTCGCGAAACTTATGGGCTGTATCTGGTCGATTATGAGAATAAGACAATTTGCATTTATCAGGTGACCCCCGAGAAAGGCCGGTCGCTTAAACTGATCAGTGCGAGATCCTATAAGTATGACGTTCAGCTGGATGCGTACAATACCCCGGACGAGATGTCCCCAGCTGTCGTCAAAGAAATGGTCGAAAGACGGAAATAAAGACTTCACGAACTTAATCGGATAAATACAGTTATCGGTTCTGGGAAACCGGTCAGGAGTACCAATAGATGGGTAAAATGTATTACTCGGAAGAAGAAGCCTGCCAAAAGCTCGGCGTAGACGCCGATGGGCTTATGACGGGGTTTATTCAAACCGCAAAACTGCAAATGTACCAGGACGGCGCGAATCACGTCTTTAAGGCTGATGATGTAGACGCGCTGGTCGGTGACGACGGAGCGAGTCTTTCCGATGCCGACAGCACCCCCGATGTCGGCGGTGAGATGAGGAAAGAAGATACCGTCATCACAGCTGAGGGCATCAGCATTTTCGACGACGAAGAACTCGAAATCGAAGAAGCTGACCCAATGGCCAACACTCAGATCGCACCATCGCTGGACGATCACATTGCACTCGACGGTGTCGGCAGCGGATCGGGATTGCTGGATCTGACGCGCGAAAGCGACGACACATCTCTCGGTGCTGGAATCTTTGATGGCGTAGACATCGAGGGTATCGGCAGCGGGCTGGGTAGCGGGCTTGGTACCGGACTTGGTAGCGGGCTGGGCAGCGGTATCGGCAGCGATATTGGGCTTGGCAGCGGATTCGATAACGGGATGTCGACGGCACCGGTGGGTACGATGTCGACCGGATTCGGCGGAGCGCCCCCCACGTTTGTCGAAGCCGTCGATCCCAGCTCGGGTTTGTTCAGCGGGCTGCTGGTTGGCGCTGCCATGCTGATGTTGGTCGTAGCGGCTGTGTCGCTGGGTGGACTTTACGACAACGCCGGACTTTCCACGATTCTGCAAAATAATCTTGCCATTCTGATCGTAGGTGGTATCGTTCTAGCGATAGTTGCCGCTATAGTTGGTTTCATGGTGGGAAAATCCTTCCAGCAGAAAAACGAAGCCATGCAACGAACAGAAGAAAGCGAACCTGTCACCGAAATGAGCGATAGTCTGTAAAAGACGGAAAAGGAGCTACGATGGTACTTACGAACATAATTCGAAAACTGTCTCTCCCAGTAGTTTTGGGGTTACTTGTAATTGTTGCCGTTGGGTGCGATGAAGACAAACTGAGATTGCACAACCAGCAACTAACGGAAAGAAACGAAAAGCTGCAACAGGAAAACGACCGATTAGGCACCGATCACGGTTTGATGGAAAACGAACTCAACCTCAACAAGCGCAAAATGGTTTCGCAGAGCGGGGAAGTCTCGCGTCTGAAAAGTGAAAACGCCAGACTCAAAGATGGTGTTCTGGAACTGCAGAAAATTATCGACGAGCATCAAGGCGCACCACTGGCTGGTCGTCCGCTTCCTGCGGAGCTGAATATGGCGTTGATAGCATTTGCAAGAGCGAATCCGCAGATCGCCGAATTCGACCCCGCACTCGGCATGATCAAGTTCAAAAGCGACCTGACGTTTAATCCCGGTTCCGACCAGGTAAAACCCAAAGCCGTCGCCACGCTGAAAAAGCTTGTCAAAATCCTGAACACCCCCGAAGGTAAACGATTCGCCGTTTACGTCGCCGGGCATACCGACGATGTTCCGATCGGGAAATCCAAACGGCGTCATCCGACCAACTGGTACCTGTCGGCACACCGTGCTGTTGGAGTACAGCAGGTCTTAGAAAAGAAGGCCGGGCTTGCCGGAAACCGCATCGCTGTTGTCGGTTTTGGTGAATATCACCCCGTCGAACCGAACGAAACCAAAGGCGGTAGAAAAGTCGGCAGCCAAAAGAACCGCCGCGTTGAAATCTGGATCGTCTCACCGGGTGCGTTCCTGACAGACAAACCCAAAGCCACTGTCGCCCCCGCCCCAAAGGCTCCAACCGATGTGGTAGTGGATGTAGAGGAAACGGTAATAATCCCAAATGACCCCGCTCCAATTAAGTGAGCGATTAGCCAATGAAAAACAAAAGCCCTGACGCGTCACAACGTTGGGGCTTTTTTTATGGCGGATTTAAACGAAACGAGCTTGCTTGAATAAGATACGAAACATTTTGATGTTCCTGAGCATACTTGGGCTTTTGGCGATGGTCGGGCTGAGCCTCGGGTCGACGTTCATACCCGTTGCGGCGGGGCGTGCGTTTTTCAACTCCACGCCGATGGCGATTTTCTGGTCGGGTTTGGTGGTGATGCTCGCAGCGAGCGTTCTGCTGTGGAAACGTATTCGTCGCAACCCCGGTTTGCTCATGCTGCACGCAGGATGCATACTCATCATCGCCGGTGCAATGTGGGGCTCGCAAACAGCACACGACCTGCGAGCCGAACTTTGGGGCGACACCCGCCTTCACCACGGCGAGGGAATTCTCTCGCTGGGCGAATCCATAAATGTCGGCTTTGAAGTAAAACTCGAAAAAGCCTGGACTGAGTATTACCCCCCCACCGGATCGCCGTGGGATTTTTATTACGAGCTGCGAATCCCCGACGGTGCCGCGATGGGAATTCCCCTGCAATGGGAAGACCCCATAAAAAAACCGCTGGGAAAATTCACCGTACCGGGGCAAGATTTTCGCGGGGATATTCTGGAGATATACACTGATGATAAATCTGCTGCATCAGCTCCTGAACTTTTCGGCCGAGCCTTAGGTCCCAATGTTAAAATGGAAATTTTTCGCGACGGCAAACCAGCTACCATTCGGTTTAAAGCCCGCGACGACTCCAACGTTACGAGAATACCACCGGTAAATCTTTACGATTCTCAAGCAGCTTGGGAGGCGGACGGGTATCCCGCGATTGTGATGTACAACACGCAAGCAGTCAAAGACCACAAGGCCGTGCTGAGCATCCACGAAAACGGGAAAGAAGTTTTGCGAAAAACCATTGAGGTAAACTATCCGCTGCATTACGGGGGATATCATTTTTACCTGATGCATTGCGACCCGGCGGGGAAATTCGTGGAACTCACCGTCCGCAGCGACGCAGGGTTATATGTAGTATACGCAGGGATGATTTTGCTGTGCGTGGGCGTATTTGTGGTAATGTGGGGCAAGGCGATTTTCAGATGGTTGTTAGAAGCTATCCCAAAAACCTTTTCGGCCTGCAAATGAGTCTTTTTCCATCTGTCATCGTCGCAAAAACTCGATATATTACGCATATATCATCGCTTTTGCTCCTTGACACCTGAAAAAATCCTTCATTTTCGGTTCCGAACATGTTTATGGGATAGCTTCCACAAAATAACCGCCCAATCCGAAAATCTTAGAAGAATTCCAATTCCAAAATGCTATAATCGTGCGTAATGTTCAAGCGTCACCCGCGACATACCGCATCGCTGGCGGCCGCGTATAAATTGTTCGCTGCAATTTGTTGCAACAAGTTTGCCGTATCGATTCGAGGATAATCATGGATAAATTCGAGCTGGATAAAATCGAAGATGCCGTCAAGACCATATTACAGGCTGTTGGTGAAGACCCCGACCGCGAAGGGCTGCAAGACACACCCAAACGTGTCGCAAAAATGTACGCCGAGCTGTTCGCCGGATTAAACGACGACCCCGCACATTTTCTGGACGTCGGGTTCACCGAACAGTACGACGAGATGGTTGTCCTGCGTGACATTCCGTTTCACTCGATGTGCGAGCATCATCTTTTACCGTTCATGGGCAAGGCGCACGTGGCGTACATTCCTAACGGCAAGGTCGTGGGCATCAGCAAGCTGGCGAGAGTAGTCGAGACATTTGCTCACCGCCCGCAGCTGCAGGAAAGACTCACGTCGCAGATCGCGGATTTGCTCATGAGCAAGCTCCAGGCCAAGGGTGTGGGCGTTATCATCGAGGCCTCGCACACATGCATGACGATACGCGGTGTAAAAACCCCCGGGGCCACGATGGTGACATCTTCGATGCAGGGAATTTTCCGCTCGAATATCGCAACGCGAAACGAAGCGATGAATCTGCTGATGGGCAACCACCGGTAATTTTTACCGCAACGAACGATTTTCTAAAACTACGTGAAGCTGTTTTACAATCTCATTTTTGACCGATGGGAGGTTCAAGGTGAAAAATTTCGACGAACTTTTGAAAGCTGTAGAATCGCATCCGACTCGGAAAGTCGCCATCGCCGTCGCCGAAGACTCTTCGGTAATATCGGCTGCGATGGAGGCACGCAAAAACAACATCGCCGAATGTATCTTCGTTGGCGATCAGAAGAAAATCGCCGCCATCGCCAAATCCCTCGGAGCATCCGACAAAGATCTCTCAATCGTCCACGAACCAGACCCCATCGCTGCTGTCGGCAAGGCGGTGCAGTTAGTCGCTAACGGCAAGGCCGACATCCTCATGAAGGGCTACATCCACACCGACGATTTTTTGCGCGGGGTTTTGGACAAAACTCATGGCCTACGGACGGGTTCGATAATGTCCCATGTTTTCGTCGCGGAAATTCGTGCGTGGGACAGGCTGATATTCATCACCGACGCCGCCATGAATATCGCGCCCGACCTCGAGCAAAAAGCAGCAATCGTAATGAACGCGGTGTACCTGTCGAATATTTTCGGCCTTGAGGATCCCAAAGTCGCAGCACTGGCAGCTGTTGAATTGGTCAACCCCAACATGCCAGCCACCCTCGACGCAGCTGCGCTTGGAACAATGGCCGACCGCAGCCAATATGTCCCCCACTGCCAAGTCGACGGGCCGTTCGGGCTGGACAACGCCATTTCGCAAACCGCCGCCGAGCATAAGAAAATCACCGGCCCCGTCGCCGGCCAGGCCGACATTCTACTGGTACCGGACATCGAATGCGGGAACGTCTTTGCAAAGTCGCTGGTGTATTTCGGTGGACACCGATTGGTGGGACTTTTAGTCGGGGCCAAGGCACCCGTCGTTCTTACCAGCCGTGCCGACAGTATGGAATCTAAGATGCTCTCCATCGCCGCCGCCGTGCTGATGGTAAACATGCACCGCAACCTGAAACTGAAAATCGGCAAGGTTCATTATTGAATCAGTAGCCTCTAAACATAAATTCGAATTTCTAAATACGAAACGCGAAACAATATCGAATCTTCAAAATTTCAAATTTTAAACGAAAACGTCGACTCCTTAATTCAAGCCGTTTTAAATTTTGAGCATTTGATTTTCGAATTTGTTTAGAATTTCGAGATTCGCATTTCGATTTTACTTCGTGAAGCTTTTATCCGTTGTTTGCGATTTGTCGCTCTCAAACACCCCAACCCCGGTAGCCGCCTCGCCGCCCCCACCGATTTCACTAATCGGGAGGTACACGTAAAATGTGGAACCAACATTCTCCTTACTCTCCAGTTCCAACCTGCCTCCGAACCGCTCGACAATGCTCTTGACCCCTGAAAGCCCCACCCCGCTGCCGGGTATCTGCTGACTTTTCGCGTTGGAGGCACGGTAAAATTCTTTGAAGAGCTTGGGAATGTCCTTTTCGGGAATCCCGATTCCGGTATCCGTCACGGCGAGCTTAATCATGGAGTCCTGCTGCGAGAGCGAAAATTTAACCGCTCCCTCGGTGGTGTACTTAATGGCATTAGACAGCAAATTCGAGACGACCATCTCGTAACCCCGGGTATCTATTCGCACACCCAACGGCGAGTCGGGAAATGCAGTATCTATGCCAAGATTTTTCTGCTCGGCGTCGCTGACGTAGCGGGTACATATTTTCTTCGTGCACTCGGTAACATCCACGACGGTTATCTCGCCCATCGGCTCACCGGATTTGACTTTGGCAAACTCCAGCATGTCGGTTATGAGATCCAGCATGTGATCCATGCGGGCACCGACTTTCCTGGTCATCCCGGCGGCCTGCGAATCTTCACCCTGAATTTGCTCCAAGGCACTGATCAGCATTCTCGCCCCGGAAATGGGCGACTTAAGCTCGTGAACCATAACGCGGACGAACTCGGCCTTTTGTTTTTCGAGTTCCTTCATCGTCGCCAAATCGTTGTACAACCGGGCATGATAAAGCGAATATCCAACCAGCCGCGACACGCTCTTTAGCGACTCAAGATCATGCCCCCCGAAGGGTTCGCCCTTGGAATTTATCCCCTGCACCACACCGAGCAACTCGCCTTTGAACACGGCCGGTGCGCACATAACGTCTTTCGTGCGAAAATCATTTATCTTATCCCATGTGTGATCAAATCGCAGCTGGGGATCAATGACGCTGAGATCACCGTAGGCATCGGGGATAACAAAGCTCTGACCCGTAGCGGCACAGAATCCGGCGAGCGATGTTTTGGCGATGGGAATTCGGATGATTTTTGCTACCTTACCGGTAACGGCGACGGCTTCGAGTTCGTTGGTGTCTTTTTTGACCAGATAAACGCTGGCCCGCTGCGAGTTGATGTCCTTACAGACAACGTCGGCAACTTCCTGCAGAACCGTAGGAATATCGACACTGCCGATCATCCGGTCATAGAGTTCGAAAAACTCTTCGCTGATGGCAAGTGCGTCGGAATATGATTTATTTTCGGGCATTTTTTCCTCCCGGTAGTAAATATTCGAAGATACAAATGTAACACGCCTCCGGCGATCTGCAACATGATTTCAAAGAATATCTACCGTGAATTCCAAGCGACACATGCGTCCAGGTAAGATTTGAGAGAAATAACGTGCATGGCGACAAAATATCTATAGGCGGGAGACAGGCCAGCAGGCAAAAATCCATTGGACGTGTAAAACGCATAAAAAAACCATCCACACCAAGACTTACTTGGATGTGGATAGTTCAAATTCGTTTTGGCGGTAATCGCAGGCCGCTAGCGTTTTCGGCGGCGAAGCAGTATGCCCACACCACCCAAAAGCACCAGACTCATCGTCGCCGGTTCCGGAACCGTCACCCAGCCGCTATCTTCGCCACCAGATCCGATACTCTGAACGTGGGCAGCTGTCGTATATGGCCCATGCCCACCACCCGGTTTACTCAGAAAATCGAAGGAACTGCTCGTCAGCGAAGGTATACCTGTGATTGTATACTCGACGGCATCACCAACACCAAACCGCTTGCTGGTGCCACCACCTTTGGCGAAGGCAAGTTTGATATCATAGTACCCGTCACCGTTGGCCTTGAAGGCATCGACACCGGTGCTGATAACAGGGTCGGTAAAAGCTCCCGTCTTCGTCGGTGCCGAAAACGCCAGATCGCCCAGATTCAAAGTGGGATCTAAATTGAACGACCACACCGAGACAAACTCGGTTCCGCTTAGATTCGGGGTCGTCAGCTTTAAATTGACCGAACCGGGTGTTCCCCCGTCGTCAAAAGTAGCTTTCAGCCACGGTGTAGCACCGACAGGCGGTGTGGCCCCGCTGAATTCAATACTTAAATCGAACGAAAGCATGGTACCGTGGGCTGAACCTGATCCGAATAAAATTCCCAACACGAAAACACACGAGCAAACCAGTTGCAAGTTTCTTTTTGACATTTGCATGTCCTCCTTATAATACCTCAATCAGGGCGTGGTGAGCAATTTGTGAGCAATGAGCGACACTGTGAGCTGCGTTGTGAACCACGCCATTGTCCCATTATACCGCTAAATCAGAAATTTGAAGCTTTTTTTTATAAAAATATCGCTAAAAATCATCGTATTATTCCCGCTTATTGCGGACATTCGGCATCTAGTCGGAAAATAGCAAATTCCTATAATATTGTAATATTGTTGCCTCGTGGGCAGATTTCTCATATCATGTCTTGACGGCTGGGACGGGTTTTATTACCCTACCGCATCGCAGATGACTCTGCCGGACTGGTTGCCCCTTTGAGGTACATCATTCAGGCCGCCATCTTGCCGGTAGCGATATTGGGTCCCTTGCGACGCTGGAATGCGAAACTGGTCAGGTCCGGAAGGAAGCAGCCATAAGCAACACTCCAGCGGGTGTTTGGGTCGCTCAGTTGAGCTGCCGGCAAAATGGTTACCTGGAAATGAAACCGTCAAAGGGGCGGATAAAAAAGTCGGTAGGCCAAACCACGGATAGGCACGGAATAAAACTGAATATCCAATACCCAACACGGAATTTCCAACCGATGAAGGAAAGATAAGCCAAGAGGGTTCTTCTTCGAATTGGTTGGTTAATTTCTTACCTGCGAAGCGGCGATCAACCCACAAGGCAAAAAAGAAAAAAGAGTAACGATAATGCTCTTACCTTGGTAATTGGACATTCCGTGTTGGACATTGGATGTTGAATTTTTTTAATAATGTAACATGAGTTCTCCGGTCAGCTTTGTGAGGAGAGCCTTATTAATCATACTAGGAAATTTTATGTCAGCCTATCTCGTATTGGCACGCAAATATCGAAGCGAAACGTTTGACGAAGTTATCGGGCAGGAACCGATCTCGCAGACGCTCGTCAATGCGATAAAAACCAACCGCGTTGCCCATGCGTATTTGTTTACGGGAACCCGCGGTGTTGGAAAAACCACGATGGCAAGGATACTGGCCAAGGCCTTAAACTGCCTCGCCTTCGACGACGCCACTCCAGAACCCTGCGGGAAATGCGACGCCTGTGAATCTATCGCACGCGGTGAAGACATGGACGTCGTCGAAATCGACGGTGCCTCAAATCGCGGCATCGACGAAATCCGCGAACTTCGCGCCAACGCCATCTTCCGCCCCGCCCGCTGCCGATACAAAATCTACTACATCGACGAAGTCCACATGCTCACGAAGGAAGCCTTCAACGCGCTTCTCAAAACGCTCGAAGAACCCCCCGAGCATGTGAAGTTTATCTTCGCCACAACCGAGTGCGAAAAAGTCCCCGCCACCATCCTGTCTCGCTGCCAACGATTCGACTTCCGCAATATCCCAACGGCCAAGATCGCCGAACACCTCGCCACAATCTGCAAGGCCGAAAAAGTCTCCGCCGACGACGACGCCCTATACCGCATCGCCAGAGCCGGCGCCGGTTCCATGCGAGACTCACTAAGCCTCCTCGACCAACTCCTTGCTGGTGGCGGAAAAGTCTGCGACGAAGAAGTCATCCGCGTACTAGGCACACCCCCCGACGAGCAGACGATCAAGATCGGCCAGGCCATTGCCGACGGAAACTCAGCCGCCGCGCTTGGCCAACTCGCTACCCTGCTCGACTCAGGCGTCACCATCACCAGCGTCGTTACTGCCCTCGGCGACACGTTCCGCAACATGATGCTCGCGGGGGCCTGCGGTGGGGACAGCGAACTCATCGAATTACCCGAGATGCAGCGAAAGGCCGTCAGCGAACTGGCCGCCCGCTTCAGCACACCCACACTCGTGCAAAATGTCGGAATCATCCAGCGCATCGCCCAAACGCTTCGCGGTTCGTCGGTTGGGCGCGCTTTGGTGGAGGCAACTTTAGTACGGCTGGCCGAGGCGGACAAATTCGTCGATCCGTCAAGCCTTATCGAACGGCTCGAACAGCTTTCCGCTGGGGGCATGACTGGCGGGCTTAAAAAAAAAAGCCTAGCTAACCCCGCATCCCCCCAAGTTCCCACAGCTACGCCGCAAAATCTGCCCCCTTCGCAATCGGCAACATCGCAAACGCGTTCGTCTGCCCCGCCAACAGCAGACCGCTCACCATCACCGGGAATGGAAAGTTCGGAAAATTCTGCCGCACCCGAAACCGCGCCAGCAATTACCGCGCCGGTGGCCCAACAGCACCGCCCCCTGAGTACCGAACAACGCCTCGCCGTCCAGCAAGACCCAGCTGTGCAGACTGTCATGACACTCTTCGACGGTGCCCTCGTCGATGTAGTCAAAGACCCGCTGATCCCCGAAGCCGACGACACCGACGAATCACCCGAACCAACCAACGGTGACGAATAATATCACGCTCCGCGATCCCACCGCTGCATCGCGACACACCGTTCCCCAAAAACAGTCGCCTGAGTTTGCCGCGTAATTTTGGCGACGAAAAGTCGCATCTTGGGTGATATCTACTTGACGCCCAAGCCCGACGAGGATATATTCTCCCTTCCGTTTTTAATTTGCGCGCGTAGCTCAATGGATAGAGCATCGGTCTACGGAACCGAAGGTTAGAGGTTCGAATCCTCTCGCGCGTATTTCCCTAAGCCCTTGTCAATCAAGGGCTTTTCTTTTTGGCTGACATCCCTGCATTCCCGGAAATACCCGTTTTTGACCCGAGTTGGTCAGTAGTTGGTCAGTCGGGTCGCCGATTGGGATTTTACCAAGAAGAGCAGTTTGAATCTTCTGAGCCTTAG
>DAOVZK010000036.1 GCA_030635145.1 Planctomycetota bacterium
AGCATTGTATGACTTATCTTCCGCTGGCCAACATATTGCACCACAAACTCCGATCCCTGCTGTCGGCGATGGGAATCGGCATCGGTATTTGCATGCTGATTACTCTGACCGGGCTGACCCGCGGTAGCCTCTACGAAATTTCCGACCGCTGGGAATCTGTCGACGCCGACCTGCTGGTATACCCGCGTGTGCTGGGTGAAAACATCACCACCACCAGCGGAGCCGCCGTTTCAGACAAGCAGGGCAAGCTGATTCAGGCGTCCCACAGCGACATCATCGAAAAAGTCGTTGGGGTTTTTCTTTGGCAGGTAAAATTGGGCGGGCAAACGCAAACGTCGTGTTGCGTTTCGCGCGATGATCTTTCGATGTTTCTTGGCGGGCGCGATTTCATTGCCGGGCGCCCCTTTGCACCCAAAATCGACTGGAAAACGTTTGTAAAAAATCTCTACAACACCAAGACCGCGAATTTTACCCCCGAGCAGAAACAAGACTACGCGATGGAAATAACCGAGGCCGACCTCGCCGCCGATGGGTGGTTGGAAATGGTTATCGACTCGCGACTAGCCAAGGCTGGAAAGTACAGCGTTGGGGACACTGTCGAAGCCGCCGGTTACAAATGGAAAATTACCGGCATCGTCCCGGCCGGGGTAATGACACGCGTGTTTTTACCGCACAAGACCGGGCAGTATCTTTTTGGGCTGGGCGACATGAGCAAAAGCACGCTGCTGTTCGTGAAGCTCAAACCGGGCGTGAAAGCGTCGGCCGGAGTTGCAGCGATTCGCTCGTTTACGCTCGATGCCGTTGAGCTTTCGCAGTATCGGGCGATGCTGGTGGCCAAGTGGGGAATCATGTTCACCTACGTCGACGCCGTCAACGCCATCGCCCTGATCATCGCGTTTTTATTCGTGATGACCACGCTCTACACGATGGTGCTGCAACGCACGCGGGAAATCGCAATCCTCAAAAGCTGCGGTGCCTCGAACGGTTTCGTGATCCGCCAAGTGCTCGGTGAGTCGTGGTTGCTGACGGGCCTCGGGGCGATAATCGGCATCGCTCTGAGCTACCTCGCCGCGTGGGGCATTACGAATTTCAAACCGCTGCTGACTGTGAAAATTTCTCCGCAGTGGATACTCGTGGGAATCATCGCCGCCGCGATCGGTTCTGTAATAAGCGCACTGTACCCGGCGTGGCGGGCAACAAAAGTAGATATGGTCGAGGCCTTAACGTATGAGTAACAGCAACGAATCGATTCTGACCACCAGCGGCATCGAAAAATCTTTCGGTAAAGGCTCCGCACGCAACCATGTTTTACATGGCATCGATCTCAACGTCGCCAAGGGTGAGTTCGTTTCGATTATGGGGCCCAGCGGCTGCGGAAAAAGTACGCTGCTGCATATTCTCGGACTCGTCACAACCCCAGATACTGGAAACGTGTCGATGGATGGTGAGGAAATTTCAGCGACCGACCAAAGGCAGCGAACACTTATGCGGCGCGGCAAGATCGGGTTTATTTTTCAGAGGTTCAATCTGCTGGGTGAGCTTAGCGGTTTGGAGAACGTGCTGATTTCGCTCAAAGTTCGCGGCCTGGCCAGCGGCGGCAAAAAACGCGTGGCTGAACTATTCAACACGATGGGAATCAGTCACGTAATGAAACGCAAACCGGGGCAGATGTCGATTGGCGAGCAGCAACGCGTCGCCGTCGTCCGGGCACTTGCGCATCAACCGGCGATTCTGCTTGCCGACGAACCGACGGGTAACCTCGACAGCGAAAACGGAACCGCCCTGCTCGATACGTTCACGCGAATCAATCGCGAAAACGCGCAGACAATCGTCATGATCACCCACGCCCCCGACGCCGCGGCCTACGCACATCGCACACTCCGCATGAAAGACGGCCGAATCGACGCGTAGCACGCAAGGCGGCACCGGCCTCACACGCCCAATATTTCTGGGTGGCATAGCCTGCTTGCATAAGCATGTTTTCCCCTTGTGTCATTCCGCACGCAGCGAAGCGGAGATGCGGAATCCAGGGAAATATGGTTGATTCTTCTTTAAGCCCGAAAGGGCTGGTAAGAATTTAGCCGGGGGTGAAGCGAAGCGGAACCCCCGGGCGGCAACGCCGCATGTAAATAAGCCCCAAGGGGGCGACACTATCCACAAGCCACAGAGGCTTAATTGTTAGGGGCCTGTCGTGCTATGATCTGTCGCCCTTTCAGGGCTGATATGTCTTTGGCCACTTTCCGGGGGCTTACGCCCCCGGCTAAATCCTGACACCCCTATCGGGGTTAAACCCTCGATACAATTTTGAACTCTCTCAATTTCGCCGGTTTAATTTTGTTTTGCGGGGCGATTGTCACGTATTTTTTTCACGAAATAAAACTCGCCTACGAACTCAGCGCCGCCGCTCGCATCAGGTCTGAGATGCCCCGAAAGCCCTTGCTTTTTGCACTTGCCTCCAGCAGAACCTTTTCTTCCGGTGTCAGGCGAATATTCACCTGCATCGTTCGCGCACCCTGCTTCGCCGGGGCCGGTGGTGTTTGCCCGGCCTCAAGCATTGTAGCAACAGCTACCGTCAAGGCCTCCCGCGTACTGATCACACACTGATGCTCGGTGCGGCCCTGCCCGAAAACATTGGGCAATTCCAGGCCACGCCCGTACCAGCAGCCATCTTCAGGATCGAGAATGATTTGATACTGGCTAGCCAAAGCCTTCGCCTTTGTAATTACTGGTCGGGCAAATGGTTTATCCAACGCACTATTAGAGTTTTTCGATTTGGCGGACATAATAGGGTTTTACCTTTCTGTTGTGTACCGGAATGCTAAGCGGCAACTCGCCAGGCTTGGTAAAGACATGATGCGAACCGGATATCCGCGAGAGCGAATACCCCTTCTTCTCCAACATCTTTTTGACCTTGCTAAAGCGTTGTTCACTTGGCATATTATTAGTATAGCCCAGCGTATACAGAAAGTCAATAGGGATTTTTACTTATTTCTTTCGTGGCCATCGGAGTACCGCTGACCACGCCACCCAAGATGTAACACGCAAACTACGTATCCATTTCCAGCACGTCGTACATTTCGCGGCGTTGCTTTAGGAGGTAATCGTCAGGGAGGTGCGGTTTGATGTGCGACCACGGCAGCTGTCGGCCGGTGGGGATATCGCTATGCACGATGCCGTCGAAATCCACCCCGGACTCGCTGATGGCGTCGGCCCAGATATCCCAATCCCAATTCTCGCTCCACGAATCCATCCTCGCCCCAAGATTCCACGCAGCACGAATCACCTTGCCAACTTCCCGCCCGCCGCGAGCGATCAGGGCCTCTAACAGCGACTGCTCAATACGGTGAAACTTCACATTAACCGTCGACTTGCGCGTCATATCCAACAGCCGAGCGCGAACGTCGAAAAAGTAATCACTCGTTCGCATCGCTTCCCACTGCATAGGCGTGTGCGGTTTGGGAACCAGCCACGAAACGCTGGCATTGATGTTACCGGGGTATCCGTCAAAATCGCGACGCGTGTTGCTCAGGCGGCGGCAAAGATGTGCGATTTCGTCGATGTCGTCGAGCGTTTCGTCCGGCAGCCCTGCCATAAAGTAAACCTTCACGCTGCGATATCCCGCGGCCCACGCAGCCTGCACCCCGGCGATCATGTCCTCCTCGGTGATGCCCTTGCGGATCGCCAGTCGCAGCCGTTCGCTCCCGGCCTCGGCGGCAATCGTCAACCCGCCCTTGCGAACTTCGCTGGTGAGTTTCGGCAGCACCGTCAGCTGCGAGTCTACACGAAGCGACGGTAGCGAGATCGACACTTTTTGCGAGGCGAACTCCGCATTTAGCCGTTCGATAAGTTCTTCGAGATTTGGATAGTCGCTGATGGACAGACTCAGCAGCGAAATTTCGCGATACCCCGTTGCCTCGATACCGGCGCGGGCGGCGGTGATGATTTCTTCGATGCTGCGGCGGCGAACCGGCAGCCGTGTATGACCGGCCTGGCAGAATCGGCAGAAGTTCGGGCATCCGCGCATGATTTCGACGACGACTCGTTCGTGTACTCCTTCGCTTAGCGGCACGAGCGGGGCGCGGTAGGCTGGGAGTGATGCACCCTCCAGCTGCGGTAGATACGCACGCGGAATGCTCGTCGGTAAGTCGTCGCGAATCGGTGCAACACCGGCCTCGCCTTGGGCGTAAAACTGCGGGACGTACGCCGACGGAACCTCGCGGGCAATTCGCAGCAGCGTTTCTTCGCGACTTGCCCCGCCCTGCTTGGCCTCGCGAATAATTTCCACCAGCGCGGTTATCGGCGTCTCCCCGTCACCGGGAATCAGCACGTCGAAAAACTCGGCGATTGGTTCGGGGGTATCGGCCAGTGCGTCGCCACCGATAACGATTGGGTGGTCGGCCGTGCGGTCGCTCGCCGCCAGCGGAATACCGGCCAGGTCGAGCATCGTCAGCACGTTCGTAACGCAAAGTTCGTACGACAGCGTAAACCCGAGGACGTCAAAGTCTGCGATATGGCATCGCGACTCCCAGCTAAACAGCGGCAGCGATTTTTCGCGCATGACGGTTTCGGTTTCGACGGTCGGGCAGTACGTGCGGTCGCAGGCCACGCCCGGAATGTCGTTGAGCAGATGATACAGCACCTGATGACCAAGATGCGATATGCCGATGGTGTAGGCATCGGGGAAACCCATCGCAACGGTGACGTCAGCGGTGGTAACGTCGTTGCATCGCGCGTTTACTTCCAGCCCCACGTACTGGCCCGGCTGGCGGATGTACGGAAGCAACTGCTCGCTTATGATTTTTTGCAAATTTCTCATTTCCGCGGTATCATAGCCGCCCGAACGACATTATGAAACCCCCGAGTTTGACAAGCACTCTACAAGGACGCATTATGAAATCTCTCACACGTGAAATTTGGATGGACGTACCGCAGCGGCGACAGATCATTTCGATTCATAGCGAAGTCGAGCAGCTGGTGGACGAAAGCGGTGTTCAGGACGGGTTCGTACTCGTAAACGCGATGCACATTACTGCGTCGGTGTTTATCAACGACAACGAATCCGGGCTGCACAACGACTACGAAAAATGGCTGGAAAAGCTGGCACCGGAAAAACCGCACAATCAGTATCAGCATAACGGTTACGAAGACAACGCCGACGCGCATATGAAGCGTCAGATCATGGGGCGAGAGGTTATGGTAGCGATTACCGACGGGCAGCTACATCTTGGCCCGTGGGAACATATCTTCTACTACGAATTTGACGGAAAGCGGCGTAAGCGATTGCTCGTGAAAATTATCGGCGAGTAATTACGCGGCCGTTCATGGCCATCCCTATGGGCTGACCATGCCACCCAGTTACGCAACGTAAATCAATACGCCCCGTGTGCGCTGAGAACAGCCGGGATTGTTTGTGCGATGATAAGCATATCCAGCAGCAGGTTTCGTTTGCGTATGTAGTACAGATCGAGGACGACCCATTGCTCGTAGCTAAGTTCGCTTCGGCCTGAAATTTGCCACAGGCATGTCAGCCCGGGTTTTACCTGCGTGCGGAGTTTCGCCGCCCCGATAGCCTTCTCGGCCTCTGGCATCCATAACGGCCGTGGCCCAACAAGCGACATCTTACCGGTCAGCACGTTGAACAGCTGCGGGAGTTCGTCTATGCTGCTCTGCCGCAGAAACTTTCCGAACCGCACGAGACGCGGGTCGTCGACGGCCTTGAATATAGGGCCGTTTTGATGATTGAGATGCGTAAGCAAAACGCGATCGTCCTGGGCACCAATTCGCATGGTGCGAAACTTGAGCATCGTAAATGGCTTGGCGTTTTTCCCCGCACGTGTCTGCTGAAAAATTATCGGGCCGCGCGAACCGAGTTTCACCATCAGCCCCGCGAGAATCATCACCGGCAGTGTCAGGATGATCAACAGCAGCGACAGAACAATATCCAACGCGCGTTTTGAGGCTTCGTAGACTGCGCCTCCCCCGGGGACAGCTGCGAGGTCGCCCTCTTGTTCCAGGTTTTTCAGCAGTTCAACAGAATCCATCGATAAATCCATCGCTCCCATGCCACCAAGTACCTCTTTACTTTCCTCGGAGTACCTCGCGATAAATTTGCTCGTAACCGCTGACGACTTCCTCCAGACTGAATTCCGAAAGAACGCGGTTTTGCACCCGACGACCAACGTCGGCGAGAAGCTCTCCGTCACTATAACATCGGCATAATTGGGCTACCAGTTCAGTGATTTTGTCTTGCGGGAAATATGTCTCGGTGTCGCCGAGGATTTCACGGTTGGCGGGGATGTCGGTGCAAATTACGCATTTGGCGTAGGCGGCGCTTTCCAGCAGCACGAGCGAGGCACCTTCCAGCACGCTAGGCTGAACAACCATCGCGGTATTGGAGTACAATTCCTCCAAAACCTCACCAGTTTGCGGGCCGACGAACAAAACGTTCGACCCGAGGGCAAGCTCGCGGCAGGATTGCTGGTAGCCGTCGCCAGATGCGTCGCCAGCTACAACCAGCGGAATTCCCAGCTGTGCTTCTCGCCACGCTTTCAGCAGCAGATCGAGACGTTTTTCCGGTACGATTCGCCCGACGTGCAAAGCATAACCATTTTCCCGTAAGCCCCAACGTTTAATTTTATTGGCCGCGAGTGGTTTCCGCTCACCGACGGAATTCGGCACGCATGTAACCTCACGGCCGAAACGTTGCGACAGGTCGGCGGCGATATTTTGCGACACTGCTGTAACGGCATCGGCGGTGCGCATTCCGATGGCCAACCCTCCGCGGATCACCGTTTTTGCTGGTAGCGACCATTTGTCACGCTGCCAATCGGGGGCATGAACGGTAAACACAATTTTCCGCCTCGCCACAGCCGGTAGCCAACTCCAAATCGCAGGGCCCGGTGAATGAATGTGCACGATATCCACTCCGCGATGCAAAACATCCCACACGGCGGTGGCGGTGTGGGTAATTGTATCGAGATGCTTACCATCGCAACCACCCGTAATGATTGACCGCCCGAACTGCGGAGCAGGTGCGCCGCCAAGGTAACACCGACGCCCGTAAACGAGAACGTCGTGCCCGCGCATCGCTAATCCGCGTGTGATGTCTTCCACCACTCGCTCGACGCCCCCGACACCAGCCGGGATTCCGCGAGAACCTATCATCGCTATTCGCATTGCATCACCATTGTGTAAAGTTTTTCTAACTGATCAATCACCGTTTTCGGATCGTGCCGCTGCGAAACAAGCTCGCGCCCAGCTGCGCCCAAACGCGCCCGCAATTTTTTATCGCCCAGCAATTCCTTGACGGTTTCGGTTAGCGCGTTTGCATCACCCGTAGGGAAAAATTTTCCCGTTTGCCCGTCAGACACCCAATATCGCAGCGGGGGTTGATCGGGAACTACGACCGCGCGGGCAGCGAGCATGGCTTCGAGCATGGTGGTCGGTGAATTTTCCATGCAGCGACTCGGTATAACCACAACGGCGGCTTGTTGGTAAAGATCAGCAACAACATCAGCTGAAACATGCCCGATAAATTCTGCGTTGCTCAAATTTTCGTTTCGCGCCCGTTGTTCCAACTCTCCTCGCAATGGCCCGTCACCGGCGATTACGATTTTTGCCGCCGGTAGGTTACCGGCAAGGTCGAGCATCAGCTCCGGGCCTTTTTCAGGGCTTAAACGCCCTACGAACAAAACGATGTTATCCGCATCGGCGGTGAGATTTGAACTGCCGGGCGCGGTGGCAATGATGTTTGGCACGACTTTGAGCTGATCCGGCGCGATGCCCATATGCTGCATGGTCTGCCGCATAAATTCGGTCGGGCATATGAAAGTGCGTATGTATTTCATATATCGCCGCAGCCAATGCTGAACGTAACTTTCAATCGCAAGCCCCGCCCCACCGAAACCGGCGCACTTTGGCGATGCTGCGTGAAAAAAATGTCCGCCAACACACCGAGTACATAACGCATCGGGCGTGGATAATCGCGGACGATAAAAATGTCGCGTCGGGCAGGCGAGTCGATAATCGTGCAGCGTCATCACCATCGGAATTTTATGGGCAGCAAGAACCGAAAGTATCGACGGTGTCAGATGATGATAGAGATTGTGCAAATGGGCAACGTCTACTTTTTCGCGCGTGAGAAATTCACCCAGCAACTTTGCCGCCGTGCGGTTATGGATCATCCGAAAAATCGCCAGCGGATTTCGCGTTGCCTTAAAGTCGAAATACTTCGGCATCTCGGGCGGGGAATCTCCCATGCGGGTTCCGAACTGAAGCACATCGTACCCGCGAGCAGCTAACTGAGACGTCAGCAGCTCGATTTGCTTTCCGACCCCCCCCGCCGCCGAACAGCTGCGATCATAAAATTTGTCAACTTGCAATATTCGCAATTTTCACCTGGTTGGAGGCTGTTTCCGCAAAACCTTGTATTATCAGAAATATTTTGAATTACATGTCATTGCGAGGAGCACAGCGACGCGGCAATCTAAAATTCAAACAACGAGATTGCTTCGCTTCGCTCGCAATGACAAACTAAAATCATGTTTTCAACAGGACAAAACCGCCTCTAAAATCGCCGCGAAATCATCGCACATTTTCGCAACACTGAAACGTTCCACACGCGTTTTGGCCGCACTTATTTGTCGGATTCGCAGCTGCTTATCTTCGAGCAATCGTTTGATTCCGTCAGCGAGTGCTTGCGGATTTTTGGGTGGTACTTTCATTCCCTGCGAGGGGTCGAACATTTCGTCAAAACCGGGCAGGTCGCTTGTGATAACGGCAACACCTGCGGCCATGGCCTCTAGTGTGGCAACGTTGAAAACTTCGCTGTGCGAACTTATAACGAACACGTCAGCGGCGGCGAGAATTTGTGGAATGTCGCATCGCAGCCCAAGCGGAACAACAACGTCGTCAAGCCCAAGTTCGCGAATTCGATTTCGCATAGCGGTGCTGTTCGTATCCCGCCCAGCCAGCAAAAGGCAAAACGAAACGCCCTGAGAGTTAAGAATGTCGGCGGCGGCGAAAAGCGTTTCGAAATCTTTGTCGGGCATGACGTTGGCAACCTGCAGAACCGCTGGCCGCCCGCGAAGTTGCGGAATATTACCCGGGGTCGCGCCGGAAAATCGCTCGATATCCACGCCGTTGAAGATGACCCGAATTTTGTCTGCGTCGACTCCGCGTTCGGCGAAGCTTCGCTTTTGTGCTTCGCTCGTGCAGACGACTTCGTCCAACTGTCCTGTATCGAGAAACTTTTTTAGTCGCGGTGTAAAGTCGCCCATTTGCCCGGTCGGTACGGAATTGCTCCAGAGTAATTTGCGAACATTTCGGCCGGAAAGTTTTATGCCCCACGACGTGAAGCACATGACATTTTTGAGGGCGTCGATCATAATCACGGCGTCGATGTTTTTGCGGCGGATAATTTTTGCGATGCGCCACGCCGAGAGAAAATCGTAGCGAAATTTCAGCACCCTCGAATGCAGTTTGACACCCATCCTCAGATATTCATCGCCAAGTTCCCCGCGATTTCGCAACGCCACGGTATAAACCTCATGGCCGCGTTCGACAAGCCCCCCCGCCAGCCGTAAGGCCGTCGTCTCTGCCCCGCCAATCGACAACTCACCAATAACCGTCATCACCCGCATATCGTTCTCCGCACAAATCCTCGAAGGTCTTTCCACATTTCCCGCGTCATGCCGATTAGGAAATCCAGCGTGCTGCGCCGCTGCCGAGTGATTATAAGCGATATCGCAAAAAGTGCGAACATTCCCGCAATATCCCACACCAAAAGCATAATCGCACCAGCCCCGCCTTCGGTGCCGGTCATGCAGGTTTTGATGGAGTTGGCGTAATAGATTTTTCCGCGGCGGATCATATCGCCTCGGCCTCCACCGGGATCGCGGCGGTGAATTACCTGCAGGTCGCTGCAATGAAACAGCGGGCACTGTCGGCCGATACGAAACGAAAATTCGCGATCCTCCATCAGCGCATAACCAGTGAGACTTTCATCGAACGAAAACTTCTCGATGACCTCGCGGCGTAGCGCCAACCCACCAGCGGGGAGTTTGCCTATGGGTTTTAATCGCGATCGTAATTTCGGTGGCAGCGCAACGTAGCGGGCGGCGCAAACTCGCGGAACCCATCGCGCCTGCCCGATGGCGGCGGCGACGATTTCCCATATTTTCGCTCGCGCGGTTTTGCGATCCGGTTCGATCAGCAGCGGGCCGATACCTGCGATTACACCTTTCGTGTCAGCCCGGTAAATTTCCAGCAACGACTCGAGAAAATCCGGTGGAAGATCAACGTCGTCTTCCATCATCAGCATAATATCGCCGGTCGACAGCGACATACCTAAGTTTCGCGACTCGGCTACGGATGGGTTGGTTCGCCGCTTGTATGTAAGTGGGATGTCGGTAGTTTTGGCTTTTTCAAAAACGTCGTCGGGCACTTCGTCCTGCCCGTCGTTTATGAGAATTATCTCGTGGGGTTTGTGACTCTGCGCGTAAATCGAGTCCATCGTCACCCGCAACGAGTCGGGCCGATTGTGCGTCGGAACCATAACAGTAATTGTCAGTTCACTCATTTCAGCATCCCCCTGAATCCACGCCATCTGTTAACCGCGGTTGTGCGTAGCATAGTTTTTTGCGATTTCGTGAAAATCCACGGCGAAAAGATGCAGGTCGCGAGAATTACTAACCACACCGGCACGAGAATGTAAACCGGCAGTAAAAGCATTACCGGTAATGCGAGAATGAAGTATGAACTGTCGCGCAGGTTTACTTTTGACGCCAGCAGATACACAAACATTACGATTCCGCCGCCGAAATACATTCCCACACCCGCAGCCAGTGCGGCACCGGCTTCTCCCCATCGCGGCATCCATAGCGCCGCCAGCAGAATGTTAAGCGCCACACCCGACACCGCACCAAGCCCGATAATTATCGGGCGCTCGTGCAGCTTGGCCGGTATCGTCAACATTGTCAGATTGCTGATGCCCACCGCCAGCGTGAACAATCCCGGAAGGTAAGCAAGCCCCTCCTGATAGCGTGCGTCGAGCAGCTTTATCCATAGTGGCGAGAAGGCGTAGATGGCGATGGTGAATGTCATGACCGTAAGGGCGATGGCCTTGAACGAAAGCTCCAGCGTTTCCATCGCGATTTTCTTGTCGGTTTCCCACTGCTTGGCCACGTGCGAAAACACCACCGCCCAAGCTGCTCCGGCGAGCACAACTAATGGCTGGGTCAGCTTGTTCATAACGTGAAAAACCCCGCCGCTCTGCTGGCCGCTCCACTGATACACCAGCGTAAAACTCACATACCCCGACACCTGCCAAAGCAGCGCGCCGATCATCCCCGCCAGCCCAAACTTCACAAAACGCAACAGCCCCTCCCACAGCGTCTCGTAATATTCGTCCAGCTGCGGTGCAATCTTTCCAACCACGGGTATAGTCGCCTTAACCATGTCTCCATCATCAGCGGTGGGTTCGATATCGGGTGTTGTTTGCGCGTCGATTGGAGGACTTTTCGCGATGCGGTTGACGCATATCCACAGCAGCGTCATGCCGATCGACACCACCACCACTAGCGATCCCAGATGCGCCAGCAGCATTGTCAGCGTAGCACCTAATTCACCGACGGATAACCACACGACGGCGGTGGCGGTAAATAATATGGCAAATAGCACTTCGACCAGCGAAGCCAGCGCGTAAACTCGCAGCCCGTATATAAAACTCAGCATACACAGATACAACGCCATAAATCCGAGGTTGCCGATAACCGCCAATCCCACCTGCCATTGGTAGCTCGCAATTTCACCGTGCCCCTGCGGGTAGATGACTTTGGAGATCAAAATTTTGCTGCATGCGAAAGTTACCCCGATGAGCAGGCATGTCAGCAGCGGCACGAATATTCGCATACGCCGGAAAAATAGTTTCAGCTTCTTGCGTGCCTCGTAAACGCTAACGTATCGCACCAAAGCGTGATTCGATCCGAGACAAACCAGCGGTGCCCCGACGACGAAGATCATAGCGCCGGTGCCCCAGACGCCCATTTGGTCACGCGTAATGAGATACGTAAAAACCAGCACTCGGCCCATCGCCAGAACCAGCTGCAAGAATGAGGCCGGTAGGTAGATACTCATCGATTGTGAAATCGAACCGACCCGAAAAAGGCGTGACATTACCGGCATGACAGCACCTATACGGGGGCAACTGCTGCGGTAAGAGGCAGCTCGAGCGGTGCCGGGTCGAGCAGACGATTTAGGCAGACAACGATGGCGGCGAAGCACCACAACAAACCGTTACTAAACGGATCCCAGAGCGGATCGCGGAACATCGCGTCGATGAGGTAGTTGGCGAAAATAACCCAGAAAAGCACCACGAATTCGCGGGAGACATCACCGGCGGCTTGGGCGGGAATTCTGCTGTACAATTTTCGGGACTCTCTAAACAACAGTATAAAAACGAGAATCGTAAGTCCGAGTCCGATCGTGCCGGTTTCGGCAGCCATGTTCAAAAACAGGTTGTGCTGAACCAGTACCGACGGTTCCAACCCGATATAACTGTCAGCCTCGCGCTCCATAGTCAACTGCTTGCTGACAAAGTGCCCGAACCCCACACCCATGAGCGGTTTTTCGCAATACATTTTCCACGTCGATTTCAACAGGGTCAAACGCGCAACAACAGGCCCGCGGGCAGAGACACCACCTTCGAGGCGTTTAGCTGTGGTGAGTCGTTCCCATTGGGTAACCCCCACAACACACAGCAGCACGACAACGATGCCGATTTTCATCAGCGCGAATCGCCGCCGCCCGCCCCAGATAACCCAAATCAGGCCACAAGCCAAAATTGCAATATACGCACTTCGCATACCGGTAAAAAACACGGCAGGTGGGGTGAGTATCGCCTGGCCGATCACAAAATACTTGTAGTTGCCCTTAAGTTTGCGAATGAGATACAAGTCCACAAAAAACAGCGTCACCAGAAAGACCGCCTGCGGTGACGGGCCGAAAAATGCACCGCGGGCACGGTCAATGTGATAACCGTATTCGGGATTTTTGATGTATGCCGGCCAAATCATTTTCCACGCCGCACCAATGCCCATGTTTCCGGCGTACTGAAGGTAGCCTATGTACAGTGCGTACCATCCGTAGATGGTGATAAGGATAAGTCCGCGACGGATCATGGTTTCTTTTGATCCGGCGTTATAGAAAAGGAAGAACATGGAAAACGGCAAGAGGATCGATCCGATAAATCGATAGTACGGTGCCGAGCGATACGTCTGGGTTTCGCCCACCCAACCGTGCATCTGGATGTTTATCGCAAGATAAACCAGCAACGCCGCCATCGCCCACATAATACCGCGATCGAATTTGACTTTTTTATGATGCAGAAAAAAATACATTACGAAGACGATCGCCGCGAAGATAAAAATAAACCGCGGGGGAGTCATATTGAAGAATCCCGCGAGTTTGAGATTCCATTCGGGTGCGTTAAGAAATCCATACGACAGCACCCATAACCATGCCCATATGGTAACGTCCCACTTGAGTGCCCAGGCGAACATTAGCATGAAAACCGCTACACCGCCGATGGCAACCGGCAGCGATGGGGGATAGATTATCCCAACGCCGATGGCGAGAACTCCCAAGACCAGAACGGCCAGCAGAGGGAGTAATTCAATTTTCTGTTGGCCGAGGATTTGCATCACGATCCGCCGCTACGAGCGCTTAAACACGCCGGTATAAGAAATTCGGTATCGGGTAAGTTCGCATGTTGAGGATAATCCCAACGACTTTCCCGCCACCTGACTCGATACGCTTTTTCGCCTGCGCCACAGCCTCTCGCGGAACCGCGTCTGACTTGACCACAAGTGCGGTCTCCTTGAGAACGCTGCCCAAAATTTGAGCGTCAGGAAATGCATTTACCGGGGCTGCGTCAACGATCACGTAGTCGTAATCCTTCAGCAGACGCTCAAAGAAGCTATCAAGCCCCTTGCTTTTCAGCAGCTCCAGAGATTTCCCTGCCGCATTACCGGCCGCGATAACATCAAGGTTCTCACCGACCTGCTGGGCGACAGATGCCACGTCTTGCCCTTCGAGCAAAACTTCCGTAACACCCGGGGACTGGTTTACACCGAGAAGCTTGTGTACTTCGGGCGACCGCAGGTTAAAGTCGACGAGGGCAACTTTCGCACCGGCGTCGGGGCCGCTACCAGAAAGCGCCAATCCGCACGCCATAGTCGAGGCACCTTCACCGCGAGACGAAGCCGTTATCACTAGGCCCGTACCAGAGGCCTGGCCCGAGTAAAACAACGACGCCCAGATACCGCGGAACACTTCGGCTGACCGCTTTGACAGCGACGCAGCCGACTTTCCTGCGGAACTCGCAGCAACAGGAGCGGAAAAATCTTCCGTCTCAACTTCCTGCGTCGGATCCGAATCCAACTCAGCTTCAACTTCTTCAAACATGTTATTTTCGTTTTCCGTCATCATTCACCCAACCCGGCCTGGCCGGTGTCAAAGTAATTTGGAAATTCAATTCTAAGTTCTAACTAATCAGCGGTTTTTACCAATAATTCTTCCGCTTATTTTCGGCACGGACGCCAGTACCGGCGTTCCGAGATAACGCTCGGCATCGTCCACACTCTTGATGGTGTGGTCGAAGTGGTCGGAGATAAACGCGTAGATAAAGGCCAATACAAATCCGGCAATGATAGCGATCAGAATATTCAACCAAACGATAGGCCGGCGCGGATCGGCCGAATCCGGAAGCGTCGCGTCGCTCAAAACGCTTATCAGCCTCGGGCTGCTCGCAGAACCCATAGCCCGCTGAGCTTCCAGAACTCGATCGTATTCGTCGTTATAATTCTTGCGTGCTTCGCGAACTTCTTCCTGCAGCTGGCTGTAAGCAGTGGCCTGCCCGCCAAGTATCTCCAGACGTTTCTGCAATTCAGTAAGTTTTGTAGTCGCCTCTGCCTTTGCAGCTTCGAGCATCGCTATTGTAGTGGTCGTTCGGTCTTCCTGCTTGGCAAGTTCGGCGCGGATATCGTCGTACCCGGCGGCTAGCTCGGCCTTGCAGACCTTCAGGGGTTCGTACGAATCTTTATATTTTGGTTCAAGCGCATTGAGCTTCAACTTAATACCCGGTAGCGACTGCTGCAATACCGTCATTGCCGAATTGTCTTTGATAACCTCATCGGGAACAGCAATATCGGCAGCATCGCTCTTTGCGAGTTCTCCAGCGATAGCCTTCTTCAGAGCTTGCAGTCTCGCAAGTTCGGCGTCGGCAAGATTGATACCTTTTTCCAGAATTTGCACCTGGGCAGCCGGGCCGCTGTCTAATCCCTGTTCACCGTTAATACTGGCGACAAAAGCAAGGTCGGCACCGAGCTTTTTGGCGTACTCTGCCTGGGCATGATTCGCTTCAGCCAAGCGTTTTTTCGCAGTTTTGATAGGTGCTGCACTGAGATAGGCGTGGGCGGCGGTGGCGCGGGTTTCTTCCAGCTCGGTAAAGCGTGCCAAGTAGGCAGCCATAATGTTGTGCGCCAATTCCTTCGACTGCACAGCTGCCAACTCGCGAGCGTTTGCCGCGGCATCGCCGAATCCGCTGTTTTCGGGCCAATCGACGCGAATCTTAAACGTCTTGGTAAACGTCGCGTCAGGGCCACCAGGTGTTTCGACGCTCACACGGCCGTACAGTTTGCGAACCTCTTTGGGGTTCTCGGAAATGTACGCGTTGATTTTTTTCATGTCGAACGGAAGCTTAAATTCGGGGTCGGCCTCAAGCGTGATGCCCTTTTCGAGGCACATAAGCGCGGTGGCCAAAACCGGATTGCTCTTGATGATCGCCGACTGAGTCTGCACGAACAACGACTGTTCGCTGGCGAGCGAGGCACCGGTCGGGCGAGATTCCAGCGGATTCGCCGACTGAGTCGGGCTACCTTCCAGCTGCACTTCGGAGCGATACCACTTCGGAGCCATAAAGCTCGCAGCGGTAACACCACCGACGATAACAGCGAGAATGATCAGCATTCCCAAAAAACGGGACGCGACAATTCGCACGATTTCACGCAATGTTCTGGTCGTATAAGTCTCTGCCATTTCTAACCTCTATACATGAATAATATCAGACCGTAACCGTCAGCCCGTCCGTTATGGATTCGGGCCCAGCCAGTCTACCGCATCTTGTGCGGCGTAATTGGCACTAAATGTAATCGGAACTATAGCGTAGATTCCGCGTGTCCAGACATACTCGATATAATCCGCCCGTTTGGCCAGCGCGGTTGTGGGAACATAGACGATGTCTCCATCTTCTAACCAAACGTCGTAGCGAAACTTTGCCGAGTCGGCGACTACTGTTACGTTCGTGCCCTTGACCTGGTTATCTAACAGCTGGCCGACATTGATAATCGCAGCGTTAGGCTGGCGGATGGTGTGCTTACGAAGCAGCAGAACCTTGGAAAGCTCGGCACGTTTCGGTTTATAGCTACCGGCCTGGGCAATCGCCTGAATAAGCGACAGCTCCGTTACGTTTTGTGCGGCACCTAAAGTGCTAAACACAAGACCGGGCCGCCATACTTCACCCAACACATAAACCTGCAACGGAGAAATGTATTCCAGGTTAACCGTTACGCTAAGTTCCATGATTCCAAGGTCGTGATAACGCTTGTTGACGAGTTCGTAGACCTGGTCAACCGTTGTTCCGGCAGCCTCGACTGATCCTATAAGAGGAAGCGCAATCATTCCGTCTGGAGCAACGGGCACCAAACGCGACTGGCCACGAGGAGCCGTCGTAATCGCTTCCCGCAAATCGGCGATGTCACGATTGGACTCTTTGAACGTTACTGTAATCTGCGGATTCTTGATGTACTTCTTGTACAATTTATTGAGTTTGGCGGTTAATTTCGTAACCGTCATCCCCGACACCTTAAGAGTTCCGATCAGATTCAACTGAACTGTGCCGTCAGACTGCACACCAAGCCCGGAAATATTCAACTTCGGATCAAACGGGAACCCCACGTTAATAACGTCACGAACCTGGAGCCTGTAGTCTTCAGGATCCTCTCTGGTTTTGATGTTATAAATAATTTCTAGTTTGTCGTTTGTGCGGATCCTATAGGCGCGGCGAACGATTCTGGCGGCAACGCCTTCACCTTGCGGCCATTGCTTACGAAGAAAATCCTGCGGATAGTTTTCTACCGCAGAAGTGCTCTCCTTCTTCTTGTCCGTCTTACACCCGTCGCAACCTGGTAGCAGCGCCACAGCAACTGCACCGAGTAGCAACACCCAAACCAACTTCCGAATTCTTGCAATCATCGTATTACCTCGTAACTCTGAGGAATGCATCTGTCTTTACCTTTTTCACTGCAGGGAGTCTTCTCGCTGCAGAATCGTAATTATCCCATCGGCCAACAAGTACCATGAACACCAGCTTTTCATTTCGAGATTCTGGTTTTGTGGTGGCGTCAAATCCTGCTTTTCTCAATTTTGATGCTAATTCCCCAGCATTTTCGCTTTTTCTGTAGTACCCGGCCTGAATCGTCCACTTTCGAGAATTTACCCTTTTTTTTGCCTCGTCGGCCAACTTTCCCTTGGGAAACAGGTAAATCACTCGCTGAAAATACATATTCGCCTGAGCCCAATTTCCCTGCCTCTGCAAAATGCATCCAAGGCGGAACCGTGCATGATCGCTCGGGCGTTGGTTCTGCGGAATTCCCTTGATGACATCCTCGAAGTACGCTTTGGCAGCCTTTAGATCGCCTGCTCGAAACGCCAACTCCCCGAGCGCGTCTTTTGCGCGAAGCACCAGTTGATCGCTCGGTGCATTGCGGACGACAATTTTGAGATCGTTGACGGCGCGTGCGTTGTTGCCTGATCTGAAGTTCGCCATCCCGCGAAGATAGTACGCCTTCATCGCCATATCCCCGCTGGTATGCTGCATGAGGACGGCGTTGGCGTTTTGGATTGTCCGGGCGTCATCCCCGGAATCGTAAGACTTCACCGCCAAATCGAGATTGCGATGATCGTCGGGGGTAATCGGGGCCTCGCCGCATCCAAATAGCGACCCCAGCAGCACTAACGACAAAATTGTTCCAAATAAACGTAGCAACATCTTAGCTCCAAACACAGCGGTGCTGCACCAGAGACCCAGCCCTGACGAAATACCACCGATACTCTCAATATTTTTCGGTTATCAATGCAAAATATCTTTACCTCATTTAAACACTTGCATTAAAAAGCTGGCATATGTCGCGATCCGCGTTTGACAATGGCCCATCGAGCATCTAGCATATTGGGCTGCCCCGAATGCGATACTTCGGGAAAGCACGAAATCAGAGCATTGAAAAGTTGAGAGTTCGTATTTTTGCGATGCGGGTTTGTTCGTGGCAAGGAAGAAACATGAGGCATATTACCTATATTCCGAAATGTTTCTGACACAGCCACGGGCAAAGCAAGCCAGTAAAAAGCGAACTGTCAACTTTGAGATGCTCTAGGAGTTTCGGGAACAATCCCGGGCTATGCGTAGAATCAACTTCGCACAGAAAGAGTTGTATGCTGGCGATTATTAGTGACATCCATTCGAATATCGAGGCCCTGCAGATGGTGTTCGACGATATTCACCGCCGTGGGATAGAGACCATCCACTGCCTCGGTGACCTCGTAGGTTACGGCCCCGACCCCGGGGCTTGCCTCGATATGGTTATGGAATACTGCGATGTGGTTATCATGGGAAACCACGACTTCGCCGCTATATACGAACCGGCCCGATTTAACTTCAGCGCCGAATCGGCTGCATACTGGACACGAAAAAAACTCGACACCGAAACCGACCCCGCCAAACTCGCCCAACGATGGGCCTATCTCGGGAATCGCTCGGTAAGTGCCAAAATTTCCGGCCAGGCCGTCGGCATCGAAGAAATTCTACTCGTCCACGGTTCGCCCCGCCGGCCTATAAACGAATATATCTTCCCCGACGACATCAACACCAACAGCGGAAAATTTTCCACGGCGATGGATCGATTCAAGCAGCTGTGCTTTGTGGGGCATACGCATGTTCCGGGTGTTTTTACAACAAAGGGCGATTTTTTCACCCCCAAAGAGCTGGATAACGTTTATGATCTCTCGGACAAAGCCTTGATTAACGTCGGTTCGGTCGGCCAACCCCGCGACCGAGACCCCCGTGCGGGCTATGTGATTCTCGAACAAGGCAAGATAACATTCGTGCGTGTGGAATACGATTGGCGAAAAACCATGAAAAAAGTCCACCGCATACCACAGCTCGACGACTATCTCGGAACACGATTAGTCGACGGCCGATAAATTTTAAACAACGCGTAGCCATTCACGCAAAAATTTTGACAGGATAACAGGACAGGATATAGGTTAAAGAAATCCTGTTAATCAGGATTAGTTTACATGGGAATTTGTATTCGTTGTGATGGTGTTTGCAATTAAGAGCTTTTATTCTTGTTTTCTTTTTAATAATTCGTAGTTAATCCTGTAATCCTGTCAAAAAAGGGATTTTAATTGGATTTACGAGATAAAAAGTGTGAACGGTTGCAATAACGGTATTAACACTGAGTTAAATTTTACAGACAGTTTTGGTCAATAGACCATCAGGCGGAATGAAAAATTCCCCGGGAGATTATTTTGAACTCTAAAAAATTCGCTATGTTCCTTTTGCTCGCCGGCGGTGGGCTTTTGATCTTTTCGCTGCTTAACAAAGGTTCCGACAAAAAGGACGCCCCCACGGACGACCCCAAGGAAAACCAGCAAATCCAGCAGGAAACTGTGGAGAAGAAAGTATCCGACGCCACGCCCCCCAGCCCTGCCGAGATCACAGCCGCTAAGTTACAGGCGAAAGATCCAAGCAACCCAACCACTTGGAAAGTTAAGGATGGGACTCCCGAAACATCCCGCATGGGTTCTCTGGCACCGAAAAATTATAAGAATCCGGACGGATACAAACTCCAACTGATAATCGACCCTCGCGGTGCAGCTGTGCGAACGGCAAGGTTGACCGATTTTTTCCAAACCGTGAAAGACAAACAGCTGTACCACAGAGATCCTGACAACTACGGAAAAACCGTCGCCAAGAATCCAAAAAAAATCAAGGGACACTACACCGTATTACGGCCTGTTGAGGGTAAAGACAAAGAGTATTTGTCGTACGGCACTGAAAAATACAAAGTCACATGCGGAACATATTCGCAAGAATTTGTCCCCGGCGCAGAAAACTGGCGTAAGACAAAGGCTGCCACCAACGACACTCAAAGCTCTGTTACATACGAGTTGTACTACGGATATCAATCGCCTGACAAATGGATAAGCACGTTCACGCTGCAAAAAACCTTTACCCTCGCTAAGGGCAGTTATTCGGTGGACGTATCACTGAAGCTGATAAACCACCTCGATAAGGAAATCAAGCTGGAGATCGAGCAGGCTGGGCCTACGGGCGTGGCGAGAGAAGGCTATCGCGAAGACGAGCGAACACTGGCGATGGCTGTGGTCAAAGACGGTGAAGTAGAACCAATTCTGCGGGCTGTAAAAGTACTTAAAGAGGCCAAAATCGGCGAGAACAGTCCGCTTGGTAAAAGCGACGCAACGGACCAATCCGTTATGTGGTACGGGTTCGTCAATAAGTTTTTTGGTTCGATATCCTACGTAAAACCACTCTTAAGCGACCAGTTAAGCGCCGCATCCTACAACATCGAATATTTCGGCAAAGCAATCGATGCTGACGTAGCGGCCTCGGCTGAGGACTTAAAGCGAACATGGGACACGTCCATAAAAATAACCGAAATCATCCTCGCACCGGTTAATGAGAAAAACTCGCAGATGACCATCAACATGGATATTTTCATCGGCCCGAAAGATCGCCGACTGTTCCTGGACAATCCGCTATACAGCAAGCTGGAATACGTTGATACCGTAGCCTCAGGTAGCTGCGGGTTTTTGGCCTGGGATTGGCTGCGTAATGGGCTTATGTGGCTGCTGACTTTTTTCGCCACTAAGCTATTTTTCGGTAACTATGGGCTGGCGATTATCCTGCTGGTTCTGGTGGTACGCGTTATTCTGCATCCGCTGACCAAAAAAGGTCAGATATCGATGGCCAACATGCAGAAGAACATGGCGAAGCTCCAACCGAAAATCTCAAAGCTGAAAGAAAAATACGCCAACGACAAACAAGCACTCAGCGCCGAAACCATGAAGCTCTACAAAGAGCACGGCAATCCGATGACCGGCATGCTGGGATGCTTGCCCATGATGCTGCAAATGCCAATATGGGTCGCGCTGTTCAGCGGGTTAAATACGTCGGTGAATCTCCGCAACGCCGGGCTGCTGCCGTTCTGGTTAACCGACTTAGCTGCCCCGGATCAACTTATCACGTGGGCAGATTCAATCCCGTTAATCGGTAACAGTTTCAACCTGCTGCCGATACTGCTGTGCGTTGCGATGTATCTGCAAACGAAAATGAATCCGTCGATGAACAGCGCCACAGCTACGCCCGAGCAGGCACAGCAGCAGAAAATGATGAAGTACATGATGCCGATCATGATGCTGTTTTTCTTCTACAAGGCACCGTCGGGACTGACGCTTTATATCATGGCATCGACGGGCATCGGCGTGGTTGAACAGATGGTTATTCGCAAGCACATCCGCGAACGCGACGAACTTGCTGCTGCCACCGAAACGGTTGTTGATGTTTCGGGTGGTGGGATGCGCGGGTCGCGCCAGAAAAAACCCAAAGGTCCCGGCTGGCAAAAACGATAAGGTGTAAAAACCTTACTTACCAATAGCATTTGACATGCGACCGCGAGCCGCGGACCAGCTGTGGTTGCATTGTTAAAAAGCCCTGAAAGGGCGAGCAAAGTTTCACCGAGTGGTTATCCGAACATGACGGTGACAGGTGCGTGATCGGAGGGTTTTTCGCCTTTGCGTTCGTCGCGGTCGACGGAGGCGGAGGTGCATTTTTCGGCGAGCGGTGGTGAGGCGTAGACGTAGTCTAATCGCAGGCCGTTATTTTTGGCGAACCCGAGTTGCCGGTAGTTCCACCAGCTGTAAATTCCGCCCTCGGGATGCTTTTTACTAAACACGTCCACCAATCCCCAATCCACTACATTCGCCCACGCCGCGCGAACTTCGGGGCAGGCGATGACCGTTTTTGTCCAGCGTTCAGGGTGTGCCGCGTCGCAGTCGCGCATGAAAACGTTTGCATCGCCGCACAGCAGCAGGGGCGTGGAGGTGTCAAAGTCGCGGTCGAGCATTTCTCGCAGCTTTCCCAGCCATGTGAGTTTGTACGCGAACTTATCGCTGGTGAGTTCCGATCCGTTGGGAACGTAGGTGCAGATGACTCGCACTCCGTCGATGACGGCGGAGATGATCCGCGATTGAGATTGAAGTTCGTCGTCTACATCACCGGAAAAACCTTTTCGCACGTCGGTTGGTTCGCTACGGGAGAGAATCGCCACGCCGTTATACGCTTTCTGTCCGTAAACTTCCGCGTGATACCCCGCCGCCTGAATCTCCGCCAGCGGAAACTGCTCATCGACACATTTTAGCTCCTGGAGGCAGAGCACGTCTGGGGCGTTTCGGTCTAACCAGCTCAGCACGCGGTCTAAACGCGAGCGAATCGAATTGACATTCCACGTTACAATTTTCATAATCTGATTATCCCGCATGTGGAAATGAATTGCAACTCATCCGGTATTGTTAACTAGTACTCTGTAACACTTAAATTGTCGGGTAAAGTCTTTTCAGTTTTATTCTGGCATCGGCTGTTGTGAATCGCCAGTTGATGCCGGCCTTTATTTCATTTCTCGAACGCTCCCAAGCTGCAATTGCATCGGCAAGTTGCTCTTGTGTTTCAAAATAATCGGCCATGCATTGGCGACTCAAAACACTCAATTCGATCTCGGCCATATTCAGCCAGCTGCCATGTTTGGGCGTATAATGAATTTCTAATTTGTCGGCTAATCGTTTTGCTTCATCGGGCTTGAAGGCCTGATAGAGGCTCGCAATATTGTGCGTGTTGAGATTATCCAAAACCAAAATTATTTTCATGGCATGCGGATAAGTCTCATCGCACAGCTCTCGAATTACCTCAGCAAAATCTTCACGCTTACGCTGCTTGCGAACTCGAACAT
>DAOVZK010000070.1 GCA_030635145.1 Planctomycetota bacterium
GGGTATTGATGCGCCGCTGCGATGCGGAACCTCAACTGCCCAAAGCCCCAACGCGCCCAGTACGATCAGCAACCCCGTGCTGATGAGTACGATTCTGGAGTGCAGGTGCAGTTTTATGACGCGAGGTTTGGATTTTTTGACCAACCGTGCAATGTGAGACTTGACCGATCGGTAGCAGTTGCTCAGCACCGGGAATCCCAGCCCACCGAGAACGATCAGTGGCGCGATAACGCCCATGATTTCCCAGTGGTCTCGCAGCGGTTGGGCGGTGGCGGAGTCGTGCATGAGGTTGCTCGAATACAGCGAGAACCCCGCGTTGCAGAAGGCTGAGATGCTGTGGAAGATGCTGTACCACAGGGCAGACATTGCCGACATCGGGGCACCGAGGGTGTCGGTCATTCCGGACGAGCGGAACATATGATACAGCAGCCCCACCCCGATAACTTCGAAGATCAATGTTGTAATCACCACAAATTTCACAACATGCCGGATCTCGCCGATCTGCGAATCAAAAAACATCTGGCCGAGATTTTCCGACCCTCGCATTGTCAGCGATTTGCCTACCAGTAGCGCAAGCAGCGTTCCGAACATCATAATCCCTAGCCCGCCCAGCTGAATGAGCAGCAGAATGACGACTTGCCCGAACATTGTAAAGTCGGTGCCGGTGTCGGTGACCACCAAACCGGTGACGCATGTGGCGCTGGTGGCGGTAAACAGGGCGTCGGGATAAGACCATTGGGCGTATTGGTCGCTTGGAACGGCTGCCGGTAGCATCAGCAATCCCGAGCCAACCATCGCCATCCCTGCAAAACTTGCCATCAGCACCCACCCCGGGGGAAATTTCACGCCCGCGATTTTAGCGTTTGCGCTTATCGCTCGCAACAGTATCGCCACCAGCAGATAAATTTGCGTGATAACAACGTACATCGTTCCCGCTGTTAGCAGGGGATAGTGCTGCTGGGAGACGATGGTGATGGCGGTTACGAATCCCAGAATCAAAGCGGCATCGATCCAATTGGATTTGAGGTATGCCCATTTTTGCTTCGCCAGAACGAATCGGAAAATTCGATCGAAAACGAAAACACCGACGATTACCCGCTGGACAGTTAGCAGCAGATGCTTGACGAATGGAACTTCCGAAAATTCCCATCCACCGTGCAGCAGCACGAAAGACGCAATGGCGGCGGCTCCGGAAATTGCAAGCAGGGCGTTTAGCAGAACCAAAATCCGCCCGGTTGCACCTGCCTGCGGAAGCCTGATTTTCGGATGCGCCTTGTTCATAGAGCTTGTTCCGTACGGAGCTTCTACTGCCCAGTGCCTATTTTCTGCTAACTATTTTTTGTATACGTCGTCGGGATTGAAAAGCTTTTCAGCGATGACGTCCCACTCGCAATTTTCGTTGAGTTTGCGGTAGAAGCACGACAGGTAACCCTCGTGGCAGGCAGCGCCGTTTTGTTTCACTTCGATTACAAGCGTGTCGGTGTCGCAGTCTGTGTAGATGGCCTGCACTTGTTGCGTGTGCCCGGAAGATTCGCCCTTCATCCAGTATTTCTGGCGGCTGCGCGACCAGAAATGCGTCTTGCCGGTTTTGACCGTATCACCGAGGGATTCGGCGTTCATGTAGGCGACCATCAGTACTTGCTTCGTTTCTGCATCAACGCATATTGCGGGGATAAGCCCGTCGCTGGCAAATTTCAGACCGGCGATCATTTCCTGCAGTTTTTCTTCATTAACATTCATGCCCAAAAAATCCTTTCAAATCGTACAACTCAAAACCAGACAGTGGTTCGGGAATTTTTTAATTTTTTAATAAATGTTCAATAACATCGCGACATCCTACACCCCTCAGGCTCGGAGGTCAAATAATTGCAGTAGTTGATTTCCTGATCGGGAAGATTTGCTTGCAGAGAGTTCCAAAATATCGTGAAAATTATTCCCCAAAGTGGTACAAGTAACATCGTTCGTTCGGATTGGCATAAATGTTCGAGCATCTTTTAGAATGAAGGAGTAATGATGCGACACAAAACACGATGGATTCTGCCAATTGCTGTTTTGGCAGTAATTGCGATGCTTATCGGCTGTGTGCCTCCAAATAACAACGGCTCCCAGCCGACAACGGGAATTCGCACTAACCAGAACAACCACAACGGAAATGCAGATGCCGGTTTGGACGACGACAGCAAATTTACGATTCTGTTGTATCCGCACAAGTCCCCAACGCATGTCAAAGAAGCATTGCAGCACAAAATTGATGCGGAGCAAAACACCGGGTGGGAAGATATTTATGTTGTCCACAAGGACGGGTGCAGCGAACTGTTAGTGGGGCACTATAAAACGAAGCAAGAAGCATTGAGGGCGTTAAAAAAAGTGCGAGCTTTTACCCATAACCAAAACGCCATTTACCGCAACGCTATCGTCTGCCCAATACCGGGAAAAGACGTGGCCCCAGATACCTTCGATTTACGCAGCGCTCCAGCGGATCGCAAATACAGCGTACTTGTCGCCGTTTTTTATGACGTTCCGGAAAGAAATTATCTTGGGCATAAAAAGCGGGCCATAGAGTTTTGCCAGGAAATCCGCGATGGAGGCCAGGAGGCATACTACTATCTCACCCACAATAGATCATGCGTGGCGTTGGGATCATTTCCTGCTGACGCGATCAAAACCATAAAAGTTACCAAGCGGCATCCCAGAACCAGAAAAAAATACAAGGAAGACAAAAATATTATCGTAAGCCCGAAAATGCAGAAGATTCTCAGCGATAACCCAAATATGCTGGTTTGTGGTAATAACGAAATAAACTACGTCTTAACAAAAGATGGGCGAAAAAAACCGGTGCGGCAGAAAACCTATCCTATTAAGATTCCCAATCGCTAGAGGCCACAGGCAGGATTGCTGTAAATGAAACCAAGTTGCATTATCATCGCCTCGGGAAATCCAGGTAAGTGTCGCGAAATATCGCAAGTCTTAAACGAGTTGGATATCAAGTCTACTTCGCTTGCCGACTATGACGATATTCCCGAACCCGACGAGAACGGAGCCTCGTTTGCCGAAAACGCACGCGAAAAGGCGCTGTACTACGCCAAGTCAACCGGACAATGGTGCCTCGCCGACGACTCGGGATTGGTAGTAGACGCACTCGACGGTGCACCAGGGGTGCGGTCGGCAAGGTATGCTGCTGAACGATGCCCCCCCGACGCAACCCGCGACATTATCGACGCAGCCAACAATGCCAAATTGTTTGAAGAGCTGGCGAATGTTCCGGACAACAAACGATCCGCGCGTTTCGTGTGCCATCTGACGTTGGCTGACGATAAAGATCAAATTGCAGTTGAGGCCCACGGAACAATCGAGGGGCAAATCGCACACGACCGCAAAGGCGACAACGGATTCGGATATGACCCCTTATTTTACGTCCCGGAGTTTGGATGCACGACGGCGCAGCTGTCACCGTTGGAGAAAAATCGCGTCAGTCATCGCGGTAATGCCTTGAGGCAGTTTGCGATTCGGCTGGAAGAGTATTTCCGCAAGATGGAAAGTTAGACGCCAACTTCCCTGCAATAAGTACCCCTGATACAACTCTTCAAATCCCCACGCTCCTGCCTAACACGTTGCCGTTGCGGGATCCTCATCCTTTTCGATTCGTGTGATTTTTTCGACACGTCTGGCATGGCGGCCGGTGGATTCAAAATCGGTTTTCAGCCAACTCGTCACGATCCGCCGAACAACCTCGTCACCAAGCGCATCGCTGGCAAGGCAGAGAACGTTCGCATCATTGTGCCGCCGCGACAACTCAGCCGTCAGCTCATCATGACAAAGGGCCGCCCGAATACCCGGAATCTTATTCGCACAAATGCTCATTCCGATTCCGCTTCCGCAGATGAGAATTCCGCGATGGGCCACACCACTGGCAACATGCTTCGCTGCGGGATAGGCGATGTCGGGATAGTCGCAAGACTCCGGGCCATTTGTCCCCACGTCAATGACCTCATGCCCCAATTCGTCAAGCAACGCGATGACCTTTTCTTTCAACGTACGCCCACGGTGATCTGTCGCCACTGCAATTTTCATATCCATAGCTCCACCCTGTTTTTCAATGAATATCCAGAACTCTAAATCGCGCCTCGAGCAATTCGCAGCTGTAATGCTTCCTGCATGTGCTCGGCTGTGCGAAGGTAAACTCCCACATCACCGCCAATCGGATCGGGAATTTCTTCCCGTTCATCCAGCATGCTTATTTTGCCCGCCGAATTCCCAGCCAAGGCGCGAACCTGCCCAGCGTGAAACCCGGTCATACACAAGACCACGTCTGCAGATTTTACCATTTCAGGGGTCAAATTTCTACTCTTATGATGCGAGATATTAACACCAAATTTTTCCGCAGCAAGTACCGCTTCCGGCGTGGCGGTGCTGCCGTCGGCGGCGTATACACCACCCGAAAGAATATCCACACCGTTTTTGTGGAGATCTTCAACTCGCAGATCAAGCGTTTCGGCGATGAGTTTTTTCGCAATTCCGGCAGCCATGGGGCTTCGGCAGGTATTCCCGGTGCAAACGAAAATGATTTTTCGCTTCATGAATTTTCCCATTGTGCGGGTATCGTAAACCCCCGGACGAACGATGTCCCATGTGTTACCGGCAAACCGCATAATCGTGCTGTCTTTTCCGTATTTGGTGGGCCCGCAGTCCAGCAGCAGGTCGATTTTGCTCCCAAGCCCCTCGAGAACATCCGCAGCTGTTCGCGGTGACGGTTGGCCCGCAAGGTTTGCGCTGGGAGCAACCACCGGGCCATCGATTTTTTCCAACATTGCAGTTACCACAGGTTCATCGGGACACCGCAGTCCGATCACGCCGTCCATCGTCAGGGCCTCGTACAATCCCTTGGTTTGCTGGAGCTTTTTGTCGGGGAACTTTCCGCCGGTTTCGAGAAGCAGCGTTACCGCCCCAGGCCATGTTTTGGACATCACCCAACTTGCACGCAGCGGGATTTTTTGCACATACCTGCGAACGTCATCAATGCCGGTGACTAGCACGCTAAACGGTGCCGCCGGGCGCGACTTTAAATTTCGCAACGTGCGCATCGCCTCTCGATTCGTCGCCAAGGCACCGACACCGTAAACCGTCTCTGTGCCAAACCCCACGAGGGCGCCTTTTGAAATCGCATCGGCAGCCTCTTTGGCGGCGGATAACTTTCCACCATCGCCGGAATCCTTCGCCGACGCATTAACTGTAATAACACGAATGCTCATTGTGTGTGAATATATCCTTCAAAAATTTTTGCTGGAGCGACTGTCAAAAACACGTTTGTCGCTAAAGCAGATTATTGCAGCAAGCCCGCGGAAAATCACGGAGGATTTTGAAAAATGACAGTTTCTAGTCGATTTCTCAGGGAGCAGACTCAAGAAGAATTTCCCCCAGCTGCAGCCAATTGTTGACGGGACAAATTTGATCGTCGTCGAGAGTTCTCAACTGATTGTTCTGCTGCACCAGGGCAGCCTTGTCTCTGCATCTTCGCAAAAGCCAGTACCCCTTCATCCCGCAGCTGCGAAACTCCTCGATCTCCTCGAAACATCCCGCGATTCCGGCCGTCATGTGCGGAAACCGGAGTCGCAGCTGTTGCAGCGAAGTCGGGGCATACAGCTTGCTGTCGTAACGTCTGGGCGTAAGGCTGCTAAGCAGTAACGGCCCGTCGGGATACTTCGTCGCCACCAGCCAGTCTTTGGTATTCGAGGTCATTTCCGCCGGCCAGGCCGTGCGATAAACTATCGCGGACTCTTTTGCGATTTCGCGCAGAACTTTCGCAGAGTCGGGCGTTGGTTTGGCGCGGCCGATTCGGGCACGTACCATGCTGTCGGCGATAAGCGAACTGTCGAGATCGACAACCGTTATTCGGGTCGTTTTGGGAAGCACCGCAATCAGCAGCCTCGCCGGTGGAAGATTCACAAGCCCCGACTGAAACTTTGTCGCCACCGAAATAACGTGGCCGGTAACTTTGTAAATTCCCGCACCCGGGGGAGTCCAGTGCAACTGCACGTCGCCATCGCAATTGCTGACAGCCGCGTCGATCGGTTTTCCGTCCAGGCGAAACTCGACTGTTATTCCTGCAACGGTTCGGTCGAGGCGTATGCTTTTGAGATGCACCAGCAGTGGAATTTTTTCACCGGGCCGAGTCAAGACGTCATACCCGAAGAAATAGCACAGCTCGTCCACATTTTCCGGCAGATCGGTAAGATTGTTGATCATCGCTGCGGGTGGTGGAGGTTGTTCGCAGCCGGTCGCGGCCAAACAAAGAATCGCAATGACCAGAAGATTTGTGCGTTTTATCATCGTTTAATCATCGTCATCTTTGGAATCGGAGCTTTCATCACCGGCGTATTTGTCGGCGTACTTTTCGCCGATGGCCGAGTACTTGTCCGCGCCGTCAACTTTTGTGTTAGCGTCGATATTGATGCAGCCACAAAAAATTCCGGCCAAAACCAACGTCACGATAAAAATGTAACAAAATCTCATAGCTTATCTCCTATGCAACTTGAGGTTACCTTCGTGTCGAAATTATACCAACACAGGTCATGACAAGATGTAAAAAAATCGATTTGTGTTTCAAACTATTCCGTTGTGATCAGCGCGGAAATAAACGTGTGTTGCTGAAACTGATGGTTCATCCGCCGATAAATACCACCAATCGGGCCGATCTGCCCGAACGCATAAAACCCGAACAATGGAATTACATCCGGCTTCATTGCAGCTACAACCGCCTTTGCCTCGTCGGCCTTGGCCCCACCGAAAAAACATCGCCGCATGTCGCGGGTACAACAATCGCTGACGAGCACCAACGCAGGACGAGCATTGCGTTTTTTCGCGATATCCAACGACTGCTTAACCCCGCGGGCAGCGGAGTCTGTAATCTGATTCGCCGTGCCTTCGTCGTACAGAATTTTCAGCTGGGCTCCTACCACAATCGGAGAATCGAATCGCAATGCTCCACGGGGCAGCTGCGATGCATTTCCGAAGCTGTCCTTACCATCGCCGCCAACCCAGTTGCGAATCATGCGAACGTACATTTTTTTCGACCGTAGAACAACCCCTACCCCGTGGCGGCAATCGCGTGAGAAAGGCTCATCCGCCTTCATGCCAGTGAGCTTGCGATAAATTTTCGCCGCCGGTGCGCCGTCTATCTGTGTTACCCAGTTTCCAACCGCTCCGGTCACTGTAACCGTCTGCTCGACAGGTTTAAAC
>DAOVZK010000008.1 GCA_030635145.1 Planctomycetota bacterium
GACTTGTTGAAGCCGGCAAGAAAAAAATCGTTGCCCTTGTCGCTGCCATGAGAAAACTATTAACGATACTAAATATTATGCTACGAGATAATCAGCCATGGAAATCCACAATTTAAACTTGAAATTCAAGACAGTCGCTACAGGCTCATTCGTGAAATGCTCTCAAAATTTTTGGTAGGGTGCGTAACTAGACTGCCGTTTACGCGTCGATTTTATCGATTCGCTTCTGGTGCCGCCCGCCTTCGAAATCCGTTACAAGCCAAAGGTCCACAATCGCAAGCGCGGTTGCTTCGTCCATCATCCGCTGCCCCAGCGACAAAACGTTGGCGTTGTTGTGCTCGCGAGACAACTTGGCTGACTCCAGATTCCACGCCAGTCCGCACCGCGCGCCTTTTATGCGATTGGCGGCGATGGCTTCGCCGTTGCCGGATCCGCCCAGTACGATACCGCGATCGAACTCACCGGTGGCTACCGCTTCGGCGACGGGAAAAATAAAGTCGGGATAATCACAAGACTCCGCGGAATCCGTGCCGAAATCCTTCACCTCATAGCCAGCCTCAACGAGGTGCTCCCGAATAGCTTCCTTATAAGCGAATCCTGCGTGATCAGATCCGATTGCTATTTTCATATTTTTCACATCATTCATTTTTCATCCTTTGCAGTGCTACCCGAACAGCCTTGCTTCGGCTGACAGTACCTCATAATAGCGAATATTCCGGAAACCGAAAGATTTCAAAAAGATTTCGAAATTTTTTTTACGCTTTTTGCCCCCGCGGCAGGGCTAAAATACCTGAATATTTGTCGAAATTCTTGCTAAAGCCCCTGGTTGTCGCGACATAACCAGTTGTGGTTAATGCTGTTATGGCCACGCTCATTTGTCGAGCCAGCCTCGCCTTAGGGGAATTCCTGATAGGGTGCAAAAAATTCCCCTACTCGGGTGGTTCTGCAGGCTGAAATCTTTGTGTTTGCCCCCGACTTAATCCGAAAAAGAATCGTATGTTTTAGTCAGGTGGAGAGTTACCAGCTCTGTTCTGTGCAGGTTTAGTGCAGAGCTGCAAGAATGGTGTCGGGAGATGTTAGTGAAGTTTGGTGGAATTTGGTGAAAAGAACTGTTAGACATTTTCAGTCTGGGCGGCGGCGGGGATTTACCCTTGCGGAGGTTCTGATGGCGACGGTAGTGCTGGGCGTCGGGATGGCTGCCATTATGGGAGCGTTGCGTGCGGGTACCCAGGTCAATTCCGGTGCGTCGGATATGTCGCGGGCGGTGTTGTTGGGGCAGGAGTTGCGGGAGCGTATCGGGCAATTGCCGTTTTCCGATCCAGACGCTGGACAGGCGGGGAATTCTCCCGGGTTAGACGAGTCGTCGATTCTGTTAGCCGACGACATGGACGACTACGACGGGCAGGTGTTTTCTCCGCCGATCAGCAGTATGGGCGATTCGATGACAGACTTGTCGACCTGGTCGCAGGCGGTAGATATTTCGTGGAAAAACGACAACAACATAGCAGCAACAGTAGGCGACGGGTCGAGCAACACCGCCTACGTGAAAATAACGATCCGGAACAATAACGAAGTGGTTTTGACAACGGGCTGGATTGTGTCGCAGGTTCCGACGAACTGATGTGATGTTTAAATTTTTAAGTTTTTTAAGTTTTTTAAGTAATGTTTAGAAAGCAGACAAAAATTATGCGTAGCAAGCTCAAACATAAAGATTCCGGTATGGTACTGGCGTTGACGATGATTTTTCTCGTCGTGGCCGTGACATTGGCCGGGGTTATGGTGGCCTCGGGCAGCATGGGTTTGCAGCAGTCGGTAAACCAGCGCGAGTCTCATCAGGCAAGGCTGGCAGCCGAAAGCGGACTGGGATATATTGCAGCGTTGGTGCAGCAGATTCCTCTGGCCGCTAGCGAAAAAGAATATTTCACAAATGTGCGCGACGGTCTGAATTCCGCGCTGACTGGGACGAAGGTTTACTCCAAGGGCAGCACACTTTACGTATCGCCTGTGATGATCGAAAAGGGTGAGGGCGGCATTTTTTCGGCCGAGATCAGCAAGTCAGGCAAAAATTTTCTGCTGTCCGTCATCGGCAAATCTGGCGAGACATCGCGAACGATATCGATGGAATTTGCCGCCAACAGCAGTGCGGGAAGCAAGATTTTTGAAAACGGATTTTTGCTCGGGGGTAAGCTTCAGCTGACGGGTAATGCAAAGTTTCTCGGCAAAAATAGCGCGAGCGAGGCACGGATTTTCAGCAATTACACCTCGCATAACCAGAGCTTCAAACTCACTGGTAATGTTCGTATTGCGGGCGAAATGTATTCCGCTAATCCCAAAGGCTATGCTTCGATATCGGGCAACGCTTCGGTCGCTGGTGTCTCTAGTAGATGCAAAAAGATTTGGGATCACATCCATTTTGGGGCCAAGCCAGTGGAACTTCCCCGCCCCGACACATCGATCTTCAAAAAGTTTGCCACCAACACCCTTTCCAAAAAATGCAAGAAAAACCGGAACAAAACGCTGACGAACATTTACATTCCCCCTAACACCAACCCGACTTTCTCGGGAAACACAACGATCAATGGTGTGGTTTACATCGCGTCGCCCAATAAGGTGAAATTCCATGGGAATCTGAAAATTACAGGCGTGATTGTTACCGAAGATCCGGGTTCGGGGAAATCTCATAAAAACTCCCTGCAGTTTTCGGGTAATACGAAGGCTCGGGGTGTTGAAAGCCTTCCGCACAAACCTGAATTTGCCGAATTGCGCAAATTACCCGGGGCAGCGATCCTCGCGCCTGGCTTCTCGGTGAAATTTACGGGTAATTTCGGCACGGTGAGTGGAGCGTTGGCGGCTGAGCAATTCAGCTTTAGGGGAAACGCCGGGGGAATCGTCAAAGGCCCCGTGATTAGTTATGGCAATGCGCCTTTCCGAATGAGCGGCAACGCACGTTTGATAATTGACCGTAGTGATTACGATATGGTACCTCCGGGATTCACAAACAAAAAAGTGGCACTGACCCCAGTCATGAGCACTTATGCAGAACGGAGAAACTGATGGCACATTTGGCAAAAAAACATCGAGCGTTTGTATTTTCTGAGTGGTTAACGGTCGGCCGACCGGGCTTAAAGGCACCCGGGAGTAAAAATTCCGGCATGGTGCTGGCGTTGACGATGATTTTTCTCGTCGTCGCCGTGTCGCTGGCGGGGGTTTTGCTTTCATCGGGCAGTATGGGTTTGCAGCAGTCGGTAAACCAGCGCGAGTCTCACCAGGCAAGGCTGGCGGCGGAAAGCGGAATCGGACACATCACTAAGCTGGTCCGTCAGATTTCGTTGAACGGCGATGACGACGCATATGTTTCACAGGTTAGCGAGGCGCTTAACATCGCTATGGTTGGCACGAGTGTTTACACGCAGGGTAGTACGCTTTACGTACCCCCCGTTGTTGTTGAAGGCGGGGAAGGCGGAAGTTTTTCGGCGCGGATGAGCAAATCAGGCGACAACTTTCTGCTAATCGTGACGGGTGTAAGCGGCGGAACGTCGAGGGCGTTGTCGATGGAGCTGGCGGCGAGTACTACTACCGGCAGCAGTGTTTTTGAAAACGGGTTTCTGCTGGGAGGCAAGCTTCAGCTGACGGGTAACGCACAATTCAAGGGCAAAAACGACCCGAGCGAAGCACAGGTTTTTACAAACTACGACGCCGGCAACGAAAGCTTCAAACTGACGGGCAATGCAAAGCTCGAGGGCGACATTCACTCAGCCAATCCAGACGGGTATGCTTCGCTTTCTGGAAATGTCAGCGTTGCCGGACAATTGTGTAGTAGCTCGGCGATATGGGATCACATCCATTTCGGTGCCCCGTCCGTCGAACTCCCCCGCCCGGATACTTCAATCTTCAAACCCTACGCCACCAACACACTTTCCGGGCCAACCAGCGGCGGCCGAACCTTCACCAACATCCGTATCCCCGCCAACACCAACCCGACTTTTTCGGGAAACACAACTCTCAATGGCGTCATCTATATCGAATCGCCCAACACGGTAAAATTCAGCGGGAATCTGAAAATTACCGGCGTGATTGTCACTGATGATCCCGGGCCGGGGAAGACCGGCAGTAACAAGTTGCAGTTTACCGGCAACACAACAGCCAAGGGCGTCGAAGAGCTTCCGGACGAACCGCAATACGCCGCCTTGCGCAACTTGCCTGGCGCGGCGATTCTGGCACCGGGGTTCGAAATGAAATTCACGGGTAACTTCGGTACGGTGGGTGGTGCCTTGGCGGCTGAAAAATTTACGTTTTTCGGCAACGCCGGCGGCATAGTTAAAGGTCCCGTCATCAGCTACGGCAGCGAGCCGTTTAGTATGACCGGCAATGCGTATCTGACGATTGATCGGAGTGACTACGAAGAAGTTCCGCCCGGATTTACCAGTGGAGCAACAGTGCTGAGTCCCTTGATGAACACTTACAAGGAGATACGAGAATAATGTTACGCAATACGAACACATCTCGACAAGTCGCCCGCACAACGAAGCGGTGCAAAGTTCAAAGTCGCCACCTTGCGATGCGGGGCATAATTGCGAATTATCGCAATCAGTCTGGGATGATTCTCGTGCTGACGATGATTTTCCTTGTCGTGGCGCTTGTGATCGCCGCTTTGGTGCTGTCGGTGGGGAGCATGGGTTTGCAGCAGTCGGTAAATCAGCAGGAGGCTCACCAGGCGAGGCTGGCGGCGGAAAGCGGAATGGGATACGTCTGCTCGCTGCTGCAGCGAATTTCGATTAGCGAGGACGACGTAATTTCCGACATCAAGGCGGGACTCAACGCCGGTGCCATAGACGTTAACGCCTACACGCATGGCGAGTCGCTCTACGTTTATCCGATGGCAATTGAGAGCGGCGATGCGGGAATGTTTTCCGCGCAGCTGCGCGAGTCGGGAGGCAACTACCTGCTTACCGTTACCGGCAGCAGTGGGAATACCTTGCGAGCGGTGTCGGTGGAGCTTGCCCCGCAAGACGCCATCAATAGCGCGATTTTCGATCACGGGTTTTTGCTCGGTGGGAAACTGCAGCTAACGGATAACGCCACGTTCAAAGGCCAAAACAATCCTGACGAAGCGCAGGTCTTTACGAACTATGTCGGTAGTGACGAAACATTCAATCTTTCCGGCAACGCATCGCTTGCCGGAGACCTCCACGCCGCCAACCGCGACGGTTATGCGTCGGTGTCGAACAACGTTTCCATTGCCGGTCAAACCGACTACACTCTTGCCGGAGAACTTTGGGATCATATCCATTTCGGCGCTCCGTTTATCGCGCTGCCTCGGCCGAACACGTCGATCTTTGAACCGATGGCCACCGCGACGTTCTCCGGTAAAACCGCCGGGCCGCTAACGTTCACCAACATCCGAATTCCAGCTAACACTAATCCGAAATTTACCGGCCAGATCAATCTCGAAGGTGTGATCTACGTAGAGTCGCCAAACAAAATCGAATTTGGCGGTAATGTCGATATCACCGGCATCATTGTGACGGAGGATCCAGGCCCCGGGCAAACCACCGACAACTCCATCAAGTTCACCGGCAGCGCATTCTTCCACGACATCAGCGAACTTCCCGACACCCCCGCACACGCCACGCTTCGCAGTATGCCCGGTACTGCGATTCTCGCTCCGGGATTCGAAGTAGCGTTCGCCGGTAATTTCGGCACGACCGCCGGTGCGCTGGCTGCCGAAAAATTTACGCTTAGCGGCAATTCCGGGGGGACAGTTCGAGGCCCCGTTGTGAGCTACAGCAACGACCCGTTTACCATGAGCGGAGATACGATCCTGACGATCGACCGCAGCAGCTATCCGACGGTGCCACCGGGATTCATCAGTGGAATTACCGTTTTAAAACCGATCATCACGACTTATAGGGAGATACGAGAATAGTGCGACGCAAATGTAAAAAATCTCGCGGGTTTACGCTCGTAGAACTGCTTGTCAGCCTCGTGCTGTCGGCGATTTTGCTCACCGGGTTCGGCGTTGCTTTGCACGGGACGTTGTTCTCGTACGAGCGAAACTCGAATTCGACGGCGCTGGATCATGTCGGGCGATCGATTGTCGAACGCATGACGCAGGAAATTCGCAGTGCCAGCAATGTCGACTGCGGCAGCAATCTGCTGCGAATTTACCCCGCCGACACGTCCGGCCCGAGCGAAATTCGCTACCGCCTCGCCGACGGGGTGTTTTACTACGACCAGGTCAACGGCGGGGCCGTGACCAGCAACGTGCTCGTCGGGGCAAACGACAGCGTAACGGTGCAATCGTTCCGCATCGACCTGATACTAGATGGCAGCAACGCCAAGCTGGCCAATGTTTCGCTGGGGCTGCAGGCTGGGGATGCGACCCGTACGATCAAAGCCTCCGCCGCCCCAAGAGTAAACCGCGCCTCGCTGTAAATGCACCTTCCTCCCTCGTTCGCGGGTGCCGTGGTTGCGGTTTTTGCAACCACGTTTTTATTATCACGACTCTAATGGTGGCAGAGAATCTCTGTTCAGTTTTATAAGGGAATCTATTCCTGTTTCCCATGAATTGTAACTTGACCACGGCCAGTCTTCCGGGTTTTCCACCAAACCGCGTCGCACAGGATTGGCATGAATGTATTTAATTTTTTCATAGACATCCGAAATACTTCTGAGGTTTCGATCATATCCCCCACCCCGCTGCCAAAAACGTTGCGTCGTCTTTTCGTTGGGCTGTTTGTCTGTCAATTCTGTAAGAAACCCCGGAGAATTCTTTTCAAGCCAATGGAGGGCTTTACGTGTTACCGGCAGTTTGATTGCCTGAAGGATTTTGGAAATTTTGATTCCATCACCGGGTAACAAAACAAGGTGAACATGTTCCGGCATAATTACATAGGCCCAAAGATCAAACGCCTGTTTCAGACGGGCAACATCGAGAGATTCAAGAAACCAATTGGCTGATCTTTCACGCGAAAGAAATTTCTTTTGTTGAAAACAGGAAAATGTAAGACAGTGAGGCGATCCTGCGATGTCCCAACTCTTACGATGTAAACGAGACATGTTTTATTCTTTCATCGTTAAGACGTGGTTGCAAAAACCGCAACCACGGCACCCGGCTTTTGCCACGTTGATCGACCACTGACCGTTGATGCAATTCAATAATCTACAAATAATACCGATTGAAAAAACCACGGCTGAAATAACAATCTTCTTGTGCGAAATATTTTTGATCAGCATATCAGTCCTTTTAAGTGGATTCTTTTTTCTCCCTTTTCTTCAATTTCAAAATAGCGATACTCACCAAGCCGTAAAAAGCCAACTGGCTTGGTGGCGTGGTTGCGGTTTTTGCAACCACGTTTACACCAACGCACTATTCAAACAAATCTATTTTTTTCTTTGAAACCGTCTCGGTTACTTCGTGTAGTTTTTGGACGCAGGTGGCGAGTTGTTTTAATTGCGGCGTCCCGCTTTTCTGTGTCCCTTTACTTAACCCATCCACGCTTATACAAATAATCCTATGATGCCGCAAGGGGGAATTGGATGTTCCGTGTTGGTTATTGAATGTTCTGCTCTGCGGCTCGCCGCCTCCATCGTCCTACTACCCTGCAGCCACCAACTTATCGCATAAATGTATACATATACGAATATGCGTATCCTTCCCGGCCCCCCTGTCCGCCATAGGCCCAGCGGATCGGCGGAAAACCTTTCTTCTGCCGTCCCGGCTGCGGTTTGCGACCATGTTTTGGTGCGCGAAATGACAACTGCAAATACAGCGGCTGTGGTTTGCGACCAAGTTTTCGCCGCCGGCCCCCTGTTGTCGCCAATGTTCCACGTGGAACATTTTTGCTAACATCAAGGCACGGCCGAGCGTTGCGCTGATTGGCTGCCCCCCGGTTCCTGTCGCCAAGCCCAAAATCGTTCATCGCCGGTATATAGTCACCGCCGGCCCGCGCGCCGTAAGCGGGGTCTTGCTCTGCGGTTTTTGCGACCAAGTTTTCGTCGCCGCCGGTCCGCGCGCCGTAAGTTGGGCCAAAATCCAGCCGGCAACGGCTGCCGGGGAGTCGCCGCGGGAAAATTTCCAGAAAACGCTTTGCTTCTCCGCAGTCGATTGGTATCATCGTCGGCGAAATGTTCCACGTGGAACATTTTTCAATATTTTTTACAATCGCACTAACCAGCACATAAAACTGGAATTTTCGCAGAGGAGCACAATATGTCAGCTGATTTGGATCCCAAACGACGTCTCGGCCGAGGCTTGTCGAGCCTGATCGACGAAACCCCAATCCCGGCCGCCAATCCCGCCGCAGCCCCGCAGGCCCCCGCCGCACAGGCCGACCCGACCGGAACCCCGCGAGAAATTCCCGTCGACGACATTGCCCCCAACCCATATCAGCCGCGGAGAACCTTCAACGAAACCGAACTGGCTGAGCTGGCCCAGAGCATTTCGCTGCAGGGAATTCTTCAGCCACTGATTATTACCGACGCGGCCGGGGTTGACAATATCGACAATATTAAAAAGCCGTTTGCCCTGATTGCCGGTGAGCGACGGCTGCGAGCGGCGAAGCAGGCCGGCCTGGCGACGGTTCCGTGTATTATTCGCGAGGCCAATCAGCAGCAGATGATCGAATGGGCCGTGATCGAGAACATTCAGCGGGCGGATTTGAATCCGATCGACCGCGGGCAGGCGTATCGCGACTATATGGACAAGTTTTCCGTCTCGCAGCAGGAGGTCGCCGAGCGGCTCGGCCAGGCCCGGGGGACGGTGGCAAACTACCTGCGGATGCTGGATCTTTGCGACGAAACGCAGGAGATGGTGGCGGTAGGGCAGATAAGTTTCGGCCATGCTAAGGTGTTGGCCGGCCTGGCGGGGGCGGAAAATCAGGCCCGGCAGGTGAAGTTGGCGCGCAAAATCGTCTCTGACGGGCTAAGCGTCCGAAAACTTGAGGAGCTTGTCACTAAAGAGCCCGGCAAGGTCGACCCGGCTGCGGCAAAATCTGCCACCGGCAAGCCGGCCTACGTTCGCGATGTTGAGCAGCAGCTTACCGAGGCCGTCGGCACCCGCGTGACGATCCTTCCCGGCCGGGCGAAAAACACCGGCAAAATCGTGGTCGAATACTATTCGCTCGACGATTTCGACCGAATTTCGGGTTCGCTCGGGCTGGAAGCCGCAAGCGACTGATCGGCGGGCGATTGCGATATCTTACGGCTGCGCCTCTATAAGCAGGGGCGTGGCTTTTTTTATGGGGGGTGGCGAAAAATGTTCCACGTGGAACAATCACGCCGGCAGGGGGCATCGCAACAGGAACAAAGTGCCATATATTGTGTTGCGTGCACGGAAATCCACTGCCCATTGCGGCCGTCGCGATAAATGCAAGAACAAGCCGCCGCCCATCTTCGCCATGTGCCGGGTTTTGCCTGGCCGCCATGGGTGTCTTTAGTGTGGAGAGGGGATTTGCAGGATTTTCGATTTGCGCGAGGCCGTTGGTGCGAACCCAGCAGATTTATAGCCGACTGCGCCCGTGTCGCCTCTCCGCCAGCTGCGGAAACTTTTTTGGCGTTCTGTGATCTGCTCCGGGCGGAAATTTTTCGCGGGCCTCGGCGGATCGCTCGAGCTGAGTTTCGCGGAATTCGCTTCGTACCGGCCAAATTTTCGGGCGAAGCAAATTTCGTTGCGGGCGACTCTTCGCGGCCGACGGGGCAGGCCTGCCAGGTTTCGGTGGCCACTGAAGATACGTGGCCAGCGGGAGTTTTGCTCGAAGGCAAATCTCCACGAACGCGTAAAAAGTTGTTGTTTCTCCGCCGAGCCAAAAAAAACTACGCAAACGTGTAGAAACACACCCTCCGCGCAGCCGAGAACTGCAAAAACTCCACGAACGTGTAGAAGTTCCGGGTGTTTATGGCTGATGTGCTTGCTGCGGACCTTAAATAATCATATACGGATACGTTTATTTAAAGGTGTGGTGGTGAAGGTTTGTGACGGTGGCATGGCGCGCGACTGAACGGCGCGGCTGAATGATGGAGTTGCGGTGGCGGCGCGCGATGGGTGGCAGGGGGACGCGGGCGGTAGCACCGGCCCTCAGCGAGGGTGGCTATAAAAAAAAACTTTACGTCCGCTGGGTGATAATCGATAATGCTTCCTTATCAAACATGGGAAGTTTTTTATAAAAGCTATGAAATCTATGAAATTTTCGCAAAAGACTTTGGAACATTTTCCGCAGGAAAAGCAGGACGATTTAAAACTCATCGTCGAGCGGATACTCGCGTTTATCGATCCGCTGATGATTATCCTGTTCGGTTCCTACGCCCGCGGGGATTGGAAAGAAGAAAGCGATCTCGAACCGGATCGCAAATCCGGCCACGCATCGGACTACGATATCCTTGTTATAACGAATCGCAAATCGATTGCGACGAATACGAATCTTGGGGCCAACATAAACGATAGCTGCCAGAAACTCGAACTAACAGCCCATCCGAAAATCATTTCGCATTATTTAAAATACGTCAACGAGCGGCTGGTGAAGGGCCAGTACTTTTTCACGGACATTATAAAAGAGGGAATCCTTTTGTACGACTCCGGCAATGCTTCCCAGCAGCTTGCCGAAGCCAAAGAATTAACACCAGCAGAACAAAAACAAATCGCCCAAGAAAATTTTGAGCAACACTTTACCGGCGCAAAACAATTCTATTCTGGTTACGAACACCACTTGAAGGAGCAGCATTATAATCTTGCAGCATTTAATCTGAATCAATCAGCAGAAGCGTGTTTTAAATGTTGTTTGCTGGTTTGCACTTCTTATATTCCGAATGAGCATCATTTAAATGCGTTGGGCGAACATTGTGCCAAATATGGAATGGATTTATTGCAAAAATTTCCGATGGAAACTCCGCAGCAACGGGAACTGTTTGAATTACTGGATTACGCCTACATCGGCGCCCGCTACGACCGCGATTACAAAATCACCAAAGAGCAACTACAACAACTCGCCACCTGCGTCCAAAAACTGCATGAAGTAACGGAGAAGGTTTGCAAAGATAAGATAGAATCGTTTTTGTCGTAGCACGACAGGCGATATTTATTTTTATGTATTTTGTGTCATCCTCGCGAAGGCGGGGATCCAGGGAATGTAGAAACGACGTGAGAAATATTAAAAAACCTGGATCCTCGATCGGGGTCGAGGATGACAGAAAAGAAGCTCTTGCCTTGGACATTGGATATTCCGGCCAACGGCCGCCCGTTGGGCGTGTTGGAAATTGGATATTCTCTTTCTTTGCAATTCCCACAGGGAAAGCCCCTGGATCCCCCCGTACGGGAGGATGACAGAAAAGAATAATACAACCGGCGTTGCCGGTTGCCGCGTCGCGATGCTCCTCGCAATGACAGCGGAAGAAAGAACTGGATCCTCGATTACCGGGTCAGGGCACGGGCTACCCCTATTGCCTATTCACTATTGCCCGATCTTTATCCGCAGAATCGCCATGTCCGGAATTTTTTCGCTCGCACCCCCGGTATCGCAAATTTGCACGGTCACGACGTTACCCGGATGCGTTCGCTGCACCGCCCCGCCAGCGATACTTTTGATTTCGCCAAACGTCAGCGACCCCCCAGCCATTTGCGGGCCGATCCACTCGACAACCTCCCCAGCTGCGAACGGTTTTTTCACCATCACCTGCAATGTACCGTCGGCTGTCGTTTTTTCGACAACGCCGACGACGTCATACGTCCCAGCTAACCGTCCCGTGCTTTGCAATGACTCGGGGGCCTCGGTCGGATATCCGAACGCAAACCCCGTGCAGTACGGCTGATGCGTAATGGTCTCGAGCTCCTGCATCCACGCCGGGTCAAGCTCAAATCCGTCGGGGTCGGCGAGGTAGGCATCGATGGCGGCGCGATAAACGCGCGTCACAACGGCGACGTAGTATTCGCCCTTCATTCTGCCCTCGACTTTCAGCGACGTTATTTCACCACCCATCAGCAGCGGAAGATGCTCGAGCAGGCACAAATCTTTCGACCCGAGAAAAACGGTTTCCTTCTCGGTTTCGATGATCGACGTGACTTCGTCGGGGCGTTGGGTTTCGACAAGGCCCCACTCCCAGCGGCAGGAATGTTTGCAGTTTCCCTGCGAGGCATTTCGCCCGGCGACAAATGCCGCCAGCGCAAATACATCGGAATTCGCCAGTTCCATGGCACCGTGCACGACAGTTTCGACCCCAACTCCGCTTTCGCGCGAAATCTGCTTGGCGTCGTCGATGGTACATTCGCGGGCCAGCACAACGCGGGCGGCACCGGCCCGTGCCCAGAACTCCGCCGCCATCGAATTGGCCGTGCTTAACTGCGTGGAAATGTGAACTTCTATGTCGGGGCGTTGTTGCTGCACAAGCGTCAGTGCCCCGGGGTCGGCCACGATGATCGCGTCGAACGATATCGATTTCGTGGCGTCTAACCAGGTGCGGAGAGTTTCGAGGTCGTCGGGAAACAGCAGCGAGTTGACACCCACGTAGATCGGTTTACCGTGCTGATGGGCTAGCTGCGTGGCGGCGGCAAGTTGGTCCACGTCGAACGATGCTTCGTCCGGCCGCATCGAAAATCCCGCTGCCCCCACATAAACCGCGTCGGCACCGTAAGCAAGCGCAACGCGAAGCTTCGACATGCTCCCAGCCGGTATCAATAGTTCAGGAATCTTCATCGCCACAGGATAACCCAACTTCGCGGTGAGCAACACCAAAAATCGGGTAGCATCCTCGCGGAAAAGTTTGTAGGCCGGGTCTTGACCCGGCACAAAGTAAACTCGAAATAAGAATATCGAAATCCTAAACAAATTCAAAATTCAAAAATTCGAAACGACTACCAGATGGCAACTCAACGTTTTTGTTTTGGAAATTATAATTTTGAATATTCGATATTGTTTAGAGTTTAGTATTTCGCTTTTAGGATTTAGGTAACGCCGGGTCAAGACCCGGCCTACAAATCTGATGGATTCTTGCTTTCCCAGCCGGTATAATTCCCGGTTCTCCGCTTGTAGCTGTAGATTTAGAGACTGGAGCAAAAAAATGCAATTGAAAAATCAAAATCATCCCCTTGGATCAATTTTCGCCCTGCTGGGCGCGGGAATCTTTGGGACAATACTTTTCATAATCATCGTGATTTTGTTGTCACCACTATTGTTGGTGCTGGCGATCTGGATGCTTATAATGCGATATCGCCTGAAAAAGGCGTTCAAAAATATGGCCGTCGACATGGAAGATATGTTCAACCAAGCCCCAAACTCACCGGACGGTGTGGTGGAGGTTGACATTTCGACCCCGGAAGGTTGCGGGGAAAGGCCGGCCAAGCGAATAGAATCCCGCGTCGTGCCGAAAGAAAGCTAGATTGGGTGGCGTGGTTACACTGCGGTTTTAGTCGCAGCGCAGCGAAGACCCGTAGGGCAGGGTAGCCACGAACCGTAGACATCACATATGGCTGCCTTTGTGCCGCCGGCCGCGGGAAAATAATCTGCGAATTTCGAAAATTTGGTGGGGCATTTGCATTCATTTTCTTGAAACGCAGCCCGCAAGAACGTATAAGTGGCGTCTTAGGGAAATGTTTTTAGCGTTTTCCCATGTCGGTCGGTTTTTGAGCGATATCTGTAAGGAAGGAAGATACAGCGATGAAGGTAATTGTACAGACAGCAGCGTTGCAGGAGGCATTGGCCTTAACTGGCGGAATCGTAAACGCGAGAAGCCCCAAACCGGTGCTTCAGTGCGTGAAGCTTGTCGCCGAAAACGACACACTTTGGGTGATGGCGACAGATCTCGAAGTCGGCTGTCGTTTTCAGGTAACGCAGGTGAAAGTCGAACAACCGGGCGAGGCACTCGTCCCGTCGGATCGGCTGGTCGCCATCGTTCGCGAGTCGGGCGGCGACGAATCGTTGTCTATCGAGACCGACAAGGAATCCTGCAACGTCAAAGGCGCCGGCAGCCGGTTTACCATCTTCGGTTACGACCCCGCCGAGTATCCCGCCATCGCCGAATTCCCCGGCGAAGGAAGCTTCGAAGTTCCCAGCGCTGTTCTCAGCGACATGATCGGCAAGACGCTGTTCGCCACGGCCAAGGCCCACTCGCACTACGCGATTTCAGGCGTGCTGTGGGAAGCAGAAGGCAAAAAGATTCAGCTCGTGGCCACCGACGGTCACCGCTTGGCACAGGTGCGTGGTGGATTGGCAACGCCCGCTACGGGCGCGTGCACCGCAATCGTACCCACAAAACTCATGGGCCTTATCCAGCGGGTGGCTGGTGGGGCAGACGAAAAACTCGCCGTCAAAATCGACGACAATCAGATCCTCGTTCGGACGTCGAAGGCTACGCTGGTCAGCTCGCTGGTGCAGGGTAACTTCCCGAAATACGGCGACGTGATCCCGAAGGAATCCAACCGCAAAGCCACCATCAACACCGCGAATTTCGAGCATCGTATCCGCCAGGCTGCCCTGCTGACGAACGAAGAATCGCGCGGCATTAAGCTCAGCTTCCAGGAAGCAAATGTCACCCTTTCCAGCAGAGCGCCCGAAACCGGCGAGGCCGAGGTCGAATGCCCAATCTCACTGGACGGCGAACCCGTGGACATCGGATTTAACCCGACGTTCCTCGTGGACGTGCTGCGAATTATCGACACCGACGAACTCGTCGTCGAAATGAGCGCCGGGAACAAACCCGCCGTCATCAAATCCGGCAACGACTTTCTGTACGTCATCATGCCCGTCGACCTGGGGTAGTTTTACCGTAGGGTCGGCCATTGCCGACCATCTTTCGACATCGAATAATTTATTGTCGGCAATGGCCGACCCTACAACTAATTTTTCAACGGAATCAATAACGGCAATTAGTAACCGTGTGTTGGTTTGGATTAATGCAAAAAACCGTGGCGACCATTACCAACCATTTTCCGGCACACGATCAATACATTGGTACGTAATGCCCATCGCCGCAAATATTAAATTTTAGGAGTATCTTATGAGCAAAAGTGAAAATTCCTTCCTAATCCAGGACGGACAAACAGTGGTTTTTATTGGCGACAGTATTACAGATTGCGGGCGGCGGGACGCAGCTTTTCCTTTCGGAACAAGTTACGTCAAAATGGTTATTGACCTGATAACCGCGAAATATCCCGAGCGGGCGATTAAGTTTTTCAACCAGGGAATTAGTGGAGATGTAGCACCAGGACTTCAGGAACGCTGGGCGGATGACGTCCTTGTCCATAACCCTAATTGGGTTTCCGTTATGGTCGGAATAAATGATTTGCATCGGCGGTTTAACCCTGATCCAAAGCTACATATTCCGGTAGAAAAATACCGCGAGGCTTATGCCCAGTTCCTCACACGAACCAAAGAAAATACAGATGCTCAAATTATTTTGGTGGATCCTTTTTACATAAGTAAGGAAACGAATCCTAACAGCCAACGCAAGACTGTGCTTGATGTGATACCTGAGTATATCGCGGTAGTCGACGAAATGGCCCAAAAGTTTGAGGCCCTGCATATACCGATGCATGAAATCTTTCAAAAGCAACTTCAATATCACCACGCCGACACCTTCTGCCCCGAACCCATCCACCCGAATCTGGCGGGGCATACCGTAATGGCAAACGCATGGTTGGAGGCGGTTGGCTGGCATGGCTAGTATGTTTGGTGAATAAAGCCGACAGGTTTGCTTTTCTGGCGATCTCTCGCGGTGAAATATCTTCTCCGGCTGAAAACTGGAGCCTGGATATTTTGGCGCGCGCATAAGAAATGTCGGCCGAAAATCCGCACAGCAGGGCGATCCACTCCGTCGCCCATGCGGCGATTGAGCAACATATTCAAACCGCCGCGCCGATTTTCAACCGACATTAGTACACATCTCGCCAACGAGCATTGGCTCCTCCTGCGAGCACGATCCTCCGATGCTCTTGTCGTGGCCATGAGACTTTGTCACTAACTATTTTTTAAAAAATTTCAAAAATCCTATCCACTCGTATTAAATGACCGCTTTACAAATATCTTATCTACACGTCTTAACTAACTACTTTTTAAAAAATTTCAAACATTCCATTCATCTGTCCGCCGCATCCGTGTAATGTTTGTCTTAACCGCGCCGTCCTTCTTTTTCTTTCTCGCCCGGCCGAAATCTTTATCAAAAAACCTCTACTATATAAACGTTTGGGGATGCGAACACGTTCACTTTTTTTCAGGGAATTTTTGGTGCGCGGCGAGAATCGTATTGGCACCCATCGAATCAGAGATTGTGGTAGCTGACCGGAATATTAGCGTTTGTGCATGAAAGCACAGGTAAACCCGCGCGGTGTTCTGAAAGGGACGTATGGACGTATAAAAAAACCCGCAGGTGACGTTCCACCGTCCCGCGGTTTTTTTTAACTTATCGATTATTTTGATGAGATTTAAAAAAATGAGGGAACTTTTCGGCCTACCGCCTGTCCAAGGTTTTGTAGTGAAGTAAAACTCTAGATTTGAGGAGACAAAAATGAAACGCACAACACTATATTTGACACTGGGTATCGTAGCGGTTTTGGCCTTAATTCCGACGACTGCAATTCAGGGGCACCCCCCGGTTACCGTGGAGATCAAAATTGTTCCCGCTGTACGGCGCGATGTAGATATCGCTATTTGCCTGGACACGTCGGGATCAATGGACGGTTTGATTGAGGCGGCGAAGCAAAAGCTGTGGGCGATTGTGAATGAGCTCGCCAAGGCCCAGCCCAAACCCCGATTGCGAGTCGCGTTGTACCATTACGGAAACGACGGGCTAAGCCAAAACACCGGATGGGTCAAACAGCTGTCCCCGCTGACGGACGACTTGGACAAAATTTACGAGGAGCTTTTCAAGCTTCGGACCAATGGCGGGACGGAGTTTGTGGCCCGGGTGACCAAGGCAGCGACGGACGATCTGAAATGGTCTTCGCAGAAAGACGCGTTGAAAATGATCATCGTCGCCGGTAACGAGCCCGCCACGCAAGACCAGAAATATGAGCTGCACGACATTTGCAAAGCCAGCCTCAAAAAAGGCATCATCATCAATACGATTTTCTGTGGCGACGTCGAGCAAGGCCGAAAAACCGGCTGGTCAGATGCCGCCGGGTGGGGGCAAGGACAATACGCCGCCATCGACCAGAATCGGGGAACCATCGTCATCAAGACTCCGTACGACGAAAAAATTATCAAACTGAATATCGAGCTCAATACTACATATGTCGGTTACGGGAAGCAGGGCAAGAAAAACAAGATGCGCCAGACCGCGCAAGACGCCAATGCCAAATCGCTCAACGCACCCGCCGCAGCCAGCAGAACCGCCAGCAAGGCCTCAGGATTATACGTCAACAGCGACTGGGATGTGGTCGATGCCGTGCAAAATAAAAAGCTGGATTTGGAAAAAGCTCCGGCAAAAGATTTGCCGGAGGCAATGCGAAAAATGTCGGTGGAGCAGCGTAAACAATACGTCGAAAAACTCGCTGCCAGCCGCAAAGAACTCCAAAGCCAAATCAACGAACTCAACAAGAAACGTCTTACCCATCAGAAACGAGAGATGGAAAAACAAGGCATAGACGAAAGCAAATCGTTCGATGCAAACTTACGTAAAGCGATCCAAAAGCAAGGTGCCGAAAAGGGCCTGAATTTCAGCAAAAAATAACCATCCGCTGCAAGAAACAGGTTTCAGCAATTTTCAACAAAAAACCCCGCAGGTGACGTTAAGTCGTCCCGCGGGGGTTTTTTATAACTATCAATTATCATTCATGCTCACTGAGGAGCATTTTTCAATTTCTATTTTCAATCGCTCTACTTCGTGTAGTCGCCCTTGTTGCGTGGTTTGGTCATAGCTTTCCACTTGGGGTCGAGCTTCTTGTTCATTCCGTACCACGCTTCGGTCATGAACAGTCCGTCTACGACGGCGATAGCGGTCATGGCTTCGGCGACAGGGTACCAGCGCGGTAATAGGGTGATGTCGCGGCGCGTGATAGCTTCCAGCGTCTTTGGTTTCAGGGTCGTCATTTCGACTGAATCCTGAGGCTTTGAAATCGTGGGGGTAGCTTTGACGGCAACGCGGAAAATGATATCCTCGCCGGTCGTCATTCCGCCCAGGAACCCGCCCGCGTGATTTGTCGTCCAGCGGACAGCGCCGTTTTCGACGGTCGGCTGATCGTTCCATTCGCTACCGAGCATTTCGGCGGCCTTGTTACCGGCGCCGAACTCGATCGATGTCATCGCAGCGATGCTACAGATGGCGTGGGCGATGGTGGCTTTGAGTTTGTCGAATACGGGTTCGCCGACACCGGCTGGTACACCGCGGACGATAACTTCGATTGCCCCGCCAGCTGTATCGCCAGCTGCGGCAACTTCGTGGAGGTCGGCCATCATTTTTTCGGCCATTTCGAGGTCGCAGCAGTTAAGTTCGTTTTTGCGGTAGTTTTCCTTCATTTCTTCGAAGGTCATCGTACCGTCCGAGATGCTACGTCCTTTGATGCCGTGCGATTCGATCACGTGCGACATAACTTCGATATTTTCGTCGATGAGAATTTGTTTCGCGACGGCACCGGCGGCAACTCGCCCGACAGTTTCGCGGCCGCTGGCTCGGCCTGCACCGCACCAATCGCCAAACTCGCCGTATTTGTGGAAGAAGTTCACCTCGGCGTGGCCGGGGCGGATCAGATCTTTCACTTGGCGGTACTGGTCGATGTGGATGTCTTGCGTATCGACGTTGCGGATTAAGATGCCAACGGGGGCACCGGTCGTGACGCCTTCAAACAACCCGCTGCAAACTTCGATGCGGTCTGTTTCCAAACGCGGGGAGTCGATTTTACTTTGCCCGGGGCGGCGTTTGTCGCACTCGTCCTGGATTTGTTTGATATCGAGCTTCAGCCCAGCCGGGACACCATTGATGATCGCAAACAACGAACCACCGTATCCTTCGCCCTCAGCTGTCGCGTGCCAGCCATACGACTCGCCGCATGTTGTTACCTGAAAAACTCGCCCGAATGTGTTTCCTAACATTGACATATCTCCTACTAGGGGGTTCTACATTTTTGTGGACTATCCTTTTTACAGAAATTTCGTAAAAAAGCAAGTTTTTATCGGCGGTTTTGGGGCGGGAAGTGACAGCAAAACTTCGCGAGCGGGGTATTTCGCAACGTAACTAACCCGCTGACCGGGCGATGCCGCAGTTCTCTGTTGCCTCCGTCTGTAAAAACCGTAGAATGCAGACGGCCGAATTTCCGGTTAATAGGAGTTTGCTGTGTCGAATGAATTTTGCATCAAAGAGTTTCCCAACGGCTTGACTTTGCTCGGTGAGCCGATGCCGAACGTTTCGTCGGTGGGGTTTAATGTTGTGATTCCCGGCGGGTCGTCCCGTGACGGCGACGATTTGCGCGGCGCAGCTTCGGTGGGGGCTGAATGGCTGCTGCGTGGTGCCGGTTCGCGAGACAGCAGAGCCTTGAACGAGGCGCTGGATTCGCTGGGGGTTCAGCACGGCGAGCACGCACAGGCGGAGAACTTTGGATTCAGCGCCACGCAGCTGTCACGGAATCTGATCCCCTCGCTGGAGATTTTTGCCGACATCATCCTACGCCCGACCCTGCAGGGCGAAACCTTCGACCCTTGCCGCGCGCTAATCGCCCAGGATCTTCACGGCCTCGATGACGAACCGGCACGCAAATGCAATTCGCTACTCCGTGAAAAATTCTTCCCCGCACCGCTGGGTTACATTCCGTACGGCACGCCGGAATCGCTGGCCGCCATGACAGACACCGCCCTTCGCGATCATCTCGTCGGGCTGTTTTCCCCGCACGGTACGATTATCGGCGTAGCTGGGAAGTTCGACTGGGACGAAGTTTGCGGCGCCGTCGAAAAACTCTTCGGCGCCTGGAATGGTGCCGCCTTACCGCAGCTGCAAACAACGCCCGCAAAAACGCAAACGGTGCATATCACGCGGAACTCCGCCCAGACGCATATTGCGTTGGCACACCGCGCGGTTATCAGCGGCGACGAAGCGTACTATCCCGCGCGACTTGCAGAGTCGGTACTGTCTCGCGGAATGGGCAGCCGACTGTTCACCGAAGTTCGCGAAAAACGCGGCCTGGCGTATCACGTTTCGAGCAGCTATGCCAGCCTCCTCAAACACGCCGGAATGTTCACCTACGCCGGCACGCGTCCCGATCAGGCACCGCAAACGCTCGAGGTTATCATCAGCGAATTGCAGCGACTTGCCGATGGGATTACCGATGAGGAGCTTACGCGAGCCAAGACGCAAATTCGCAGCATGCTGGTGATGCAGGGCGAGTCGACATCGGCGCGGGCGTCTTCGATGTGCAGCGACTGGATGTATCTCGGGCGGCTGCGAAGTCTCGACGAAATTTCCACCGCCGTCACCGCCGTCACCGAAAAAGACGTTATGACCTATCTCGAACGATTCCCCGCGGATAATTTCACGATCTTGACCATCGGACCCGAGGAATTGCAGTCGGCGTAAGGGCGGCGTTTAAACTCGAAATACGAATAACGAAATCCTAAACAAGCACGAAATTTTAATTACCGAAATCAAAAAGGTAACCATTCACGCAAAAATTTAGACAGGATCACAGGATAGAAGATAGGCCTAAAAAATCCTGTTAATCAGGATTAATTTACATAGGAGTTTGTATTCGTTGCGATGGTATTTACAGTTAATAGTTTTTGTTCTTGTTTCTTTTTAATAATTCGTAGTTAATCCTGTAATCCTGTCAAAAAAAGAGGATTTTAATTGGATTTACGAGATAAAAAGCGTGAACAGTTACAATTTAAGGAACGAACATGGAATTCAAAGAAGCACAGCTCGACAACGGGTTGAAAATAATCGCCGAAGTCAATCCCGATGCTGCCTCGATGGCGGCGGGGTTTTTCACTCGTACCGGATCGCGCGACGAGACGCCGAAAATCAGCGGGGTCAGCCATTTTCTCGAGCACATGGTTTTTAAGGGCACCGAGCGGCGAACACCACTCGACGTGAACCTCGAATACGACCGCATGGGCGCGCAGTACAACGCATTTACCTCCGAGGAAAACACCGTCTACTACGCCGCCGTCTTACCGGAATTTCAAAACAGTGTACTCGATCTTTTGTGCGACATCATGCGACCAGCCCTGCGTCAGGAAGATTTCGATATTGAAAAAGGCGTCATCCATGAAGAAATCGCGATGTATCAGGATCATCCGCAGTTTTGCGTTTATGATAACCTCATGACGCTGTACTTTGCACCGCATCCGCTGGGCAACGAAATTCTCGGGTCGGTTGACTCCATCGCGAATCTTACCCGCGACGAAATGCAGGACTATTTCGACCGCCGCTACTCGCCCACAAACGTAACGATGGTCGGGGTGGGGAATCTCGACTTCGATGCCTTCGTTGCCAAAACAGCTGCCATGTGCAACCACTGGAAACCCTTCACCGCAGAGCGAAAAGTCGAACCGTGGAGCGGCACGGGCAAGTCGCAGGTTATGACGGATTCCAAGCTGATGCGTCAGCATTTGGGGCTGATGTCGGCAGCCCCGTCGTGCCAGGATGATACTCGTTTCATTGCGCAGGTGATGGCGACTATCGTGGGTGATACGACCGGGTCGCGACTGTACTACGCACTCGTCGAAACTGCCCTCGCCGACGAAGCACACATGACCTACTCGCCAATGGATGGTACCGGATCGATGCTGACGTTCATTTCGACTGATCCCGCAAAAACGGCGCAAGTGCGAGACATCGCCGCCGGTGAGTTGAAAAAATTCTGCGAGGAAGGGCCTACCGAAAACGAGTTGACCGCCGCCAAGAACAAAATCGCATCGGGCGCGACGATCAAGGGCGAGCTCCCGATGAGCCGGCTGACAGCTGTGGGTTTCGACTGGGTCTATCGCAACGAGTATATCCCGATGCAGCAGCAGATCGACGAAATCTACTCCGTGACTACCGAGCAGGTGCTCGAGCTGGGGCGCAGCATAAAACTTGACAAAACTACGACCCTCACACTTGGCCCGCTGGAGTCGCTGGACTAATAATAGATAAAACACGAAAAACGAATATCGAAATCCGAAACAAATACGAAATTCGAAGAACCAAAATTCAAATGAACACGGATCGAGATTTCAGATTTTCGGATTTGTTTGGCGAATTAGGATTTTGAAGATTCGATATTGTTTCGAATTTAGATATTAGGATTTCGAATTTCAACCCATGAGGTGCATCGATGGCGGGTGAAAAAAATCGAGAATTTGCGAATCGTCGCGTAACTGTCGTCGGGCTTGGCCGGTTCGGGGGCGGAGTGGGCGCTGCGAAATGGTTGTGCGAGCAGGGGGCCAAGGTCACCGTTTCCGACGCCGCCGACCCCGCCACACTCACCGAATCCATCGCAGCCCTCGACGGGTATGACGTTGAGTTTCACCTCGGCGAGCATCTCGAAGCCGACTTTCTCGACACCGATTTGCTCGTGGTGAATCCTGCGATGCCGAAAACTCATCCGCTTTTGCAACGCAGCGCCAAGGCGGGCGTTTCGCGGACGACGGAGATCAATTTGTTTATGGAGCGGTGCGCCGCGCCCATCGTGGGAATCACCGGCAGTGTGGGTAAAAGCACGACGACGGCGATGGCGGGTGCGATTTTGTCGCGAAAGCTCACGACGCATATCGGGGGGAACATCGGCAAGAGTCTCTTGCCGGATTTACCGCAGATTCGCAGCGATCATGTTGTGGTTTTGGAGCTGTCGAGTTTTCAGCTGGAAGACACGCCCGGAATCAAGGCAGCCCCGCATATCGCGCTGGTAACGAATCTGCTGCCGAACCATCTCGACCGCTACAATGGCGACATTTTCGCTTACGCCGACGCGAAGAAAAACATCTTCCGTTTTCAAGGCCCAGCTGGGACTTTGATCCTCAATCACCAGTGCACAACCTCATCGGCCTGGGCTGACGAGGCACCGGGTAAGGTGGAATTTTTTGACCCTACCGACCACGCGCACTTCGAGCTGGTGATTCCGGGGCGGCACAACCAGGCCAACGCCCAAGCCGCCTGGGCTATCGCCAAATGTTTCAATATTTCGCGATATGAAGCTGCCCAGGGGTTGCTATCGTTTCACGGCTTGGAGCATCGGCTGCAGTTCGTTGCCAAGCGTAACGGGGTGCGATATTACAACGACTCGAAATGTACGACACCGGATGGGGCCATCGTCGGGCTGGAAGCTTTCGAGACCGGGCGAACGATTCTGCTGCTGGGTGGATATGATAAGGGCATGAGTTTTGACGAGCTTGCCAGCAAGGCCACCGCCCACGCCAAAAACGCTATCGCATACGGTGCCGCCAAAGATGCAATCGCCGACTCCTTTGCGCGAATTTCTCCACCGCCCGAGGCAGACTTCTTTGCCGTTACCGACGATCTTTCCGCCGCCATGAAACTCGCCGAAACGCACGCTGAACCCGGCGACGTGATTCTGCTTTCCCCCGCCTGTGCCAGCTACGATCAGTTTAGCAACTACGAACAACGCGGCGAATTTTTCGCTCAACGTGCCAAACTTACCGGGGATCAATAAACTTGCCCGGTCGCACCGGCCCTGGGCGAGGGAGGGCAACCCCTGCTAGCGGTTGCCGCGACAGACAATCGCTTTTGTCGTAATCACCGCCAGGTAAACCGCGCCCGTCAAAACGATAATCGTTGCCCCGCTGGGAATGTCCAACTCGTAGCTGATGGCAAACCCGCTGCTGGTCAGCAACATGCTCAAAATCGTTCCGATAAGCATGACTTTCCAGAGTTTTTTTGCGAACACTCCGCCGATGGCGACGGGCAGTGTCAGCAATGCGATAACCAGCACGATGCCGACGACGCTGACGAGCACCACTACCGTCAGGGCAACTAAGCACAGCAGCAGCAGGTAGTAGGCCTCGACGTTTAATCCGCGCGAGATGGCGAACTCTTCGTCGAAGCACACCAGCAGAAATCGCCGGTAAAATCCCAGCCCCAGAATCAGCACGCCCAAATCAAGCCCCGCAACTAACCACAAATCGTGACGGGAAACCATCGCGACGTTCCCGAACAAATAGCTGAACAGGTCCTGTGAGTAACCGGGCGTCGCTGCGATGAACAGCACTCCGACAGCCATCCCGATTGCCCACATCGCGCCGATGATTGTGTCTTCCCACTGCTTTGCCTTCAGCGAAACCCACCCGATGATAATGGCTGCGGCTAATGACGCTACCACTGCACCGCGAAACGGCTCTGCCCATTGCAAACCGTGAACCTTCTGCAAATAGCACGCAGCCCCCAGTCCGCCGAACACGCAATGCGCGATGCCGCCTGCGATATACGTTATTCGCCGGGCAACGACGTAGCTCCCGACCACTCCGCACGCCAGACTCGCCAACACGCACGCGATGACTCCGTTGCGAACCAGCTCCGACTCGGTAAATGCCGTGAGAAACTCCATTATTGGTGCTCCCCGATTTTGCATTTGAGTCGCGTGCAGTCGTGCTCGTGTTTTACCCGCCGCACCGCACCCCCGAACAAGCTGTTCTGCATATCGTCATCCCATTCCTCGGTCGGATGAATCGCGACGGTGCAATGCACGCAGACGACGGTTTTGACGAAGGCAGAAACGTAACCAACGTCGTGCGACACCATCACGATAGTGATGTGATCGTTTAATTCGGCGAGCAGCTCCATGACTTCCTGGGCGACGTGTACGTCGAGGCTGGCGGTGGGTTCGTCGAGCATCAGCATTTTCGGTTGCGACGCCAGGGCACGCGCGATAATTACTCGCTGCCGCTGCCCGCCCGACAAATCGCCAAACGCCCGCTTGCGAAGATCGATCACGCCGACAGATTCCATCGCTTCTTCAGCGGCGAGGCGGTCGGTTCGCGATATCGGGCCGAAGCATCGGTTTTGCGGTACGCGGCCCATGAGTACGACGTCGCTGACGTCAACGGGAAACCGCGGGTTGGCGGCGATGCGCTGCGGGGTGTATCCGACCTGCTGGCGGACGGTTTTGGGCGATTGCCCGAACAGCTTTACCGTTCCGGTGTCGGGGGTCAGCAAACCGAGCATCAGTTTCAACAGCGTGGTCTTGCCCCCGCCGTTTGGCCCTACGATACAGGCGAAGTCCCCGTCGACAATTTTGAAATTTACGTCACGCAGCACCGGCTCGCTGCTGTAAGCGAACGTGACTCCATCTACATTAATGACGCTTTGATCCACCATAGTTAACCGCAATGATGATATCCCAACGCTCCCCGTTCTGCAAATCTCTACCATACAATCTGCAGCTTTTTTTCCCAAACGGTTGCAGGAAGCCCCCGCTGGGGTTAGTATCTTTCCAATGCGATAACTCGCCGCCGAAGTTTTTCGCGGCTGAGTCCGATTAAATCCTGTTCGGGAACCAACATGACTAAAACAAACGCAAAATATAAACGGGTACTTGTAAAGCTTTCTGGCGAGGCATTATGCGGAAGATGCGAAAAAGGCGAAAATGGTGGTAGCGGAATCGACCCCGCCGCCGTCAAAACCATCGCAAACGAACTCGCCGCCGTCGCCCAAACCGGCGTGAAAGTCGGTGTGGTGGTTGGGGCAGGGAATTTCATTCGCGGCCGCGACTTGGCAAATACCCCCGATATCGAAAACATCACCGCCGACTACATGGGCATGGTCGCAACCATCATCAACGCATTGGCCCTTCGCGATACGATCTGCTCGTGCGGTGTGAAATCCGAAGTCTTCAGCGCGATTCCGACTCCGCTGGTTTGCGAACCTTACTATCGCCCGCGGGTTTTGGAATCTCTCGAGCAGGGCAGCGTGGTGATCTTCGCCGGTGGCACATCGCATCCGGGTGTGACCACCGACATGTGCGCCGCGATTAGGGCCAACGAAATCGGCGCGGATATCCTGCTGAAGGCAACGAAAGTTGACGGTGTTTACGACAGCGACCCAGCTGTCAACCCCGACGCGAAAAAATATGAATCGCTGACATACGAACAGGCAATCGCGGAAAAACTGGGAGTGATGGATTTACCGGCGATGGCGTTTTCGATGGATTGTGATATCCCGATGATGGTTTTCAACATGTCGGTTGCGGGCAACCTTGCCGCCGCCGCCAATGGCAAAAAAATCGGCACGATGGTTACACGAAAATAAAATTAAGCACTAGGGCGGCAACCCGCAGGTAATAACTTAAAAACGACAACTGATAATAAAATAATCAGAGGTACTCTTATTATGGACGAAATACTTTTTGAAGTTGAAGCAAACATGGAAACCGGATTGGACTATCTCCGAAAGGAGTTCCGCGGAATTCGCACCGGCCGCGCGTCTGGTGGGCTGGTGGAGCATATCAAGGTCGACTACTACGGTTCCCCGACCGACCTGCGGCAGCTGGCGAATATTTCTACGCCCGAGTCGAATCTTATCATTATCAAACCGTTCGACCCGAGCAGCATGAAGGATATCGAGCGGGCGATTCAGGCGAGCAATGTCGGAATTACTCCCAGCACCGACGGTAAGGTTATTCGTTTGTCCGTACCTCCGCTGTCTATCGAACGGCGCGACCAGCTCAAGGGGCAGGTCAAAAAGATGGCTGAGGCTGCCCGCGTTACCGTCCGCAATGCCCGCCGCGACGGAAATAAAATCGTCGACACTAAGCAAAAAGCCTCCGACCTCACCGAAGACGAATCGAAAAAAGGTAAAGACTCAATCCAGAAGCTCACCGACCGCTTCGAAAAAAGCATTACCGAACTCGTCGCCGCCAAAACGACGGAAATTCAGGACACGTAGTAGGCAGAAATGTCCGATGTCCAAATCGCAATGCCCAAGAGAATTTTTAATTCCAACAACCGATGACCGGCATCAGTGGTGAAGCCCGAAGGGCTGGCCAGAGTTTAGCCGGGGGTAGAGCGAACAGGCTGTGTCACAATACATACAAAATTCACGAAAGGCTATATTTGTCAAAATAGGGCAGCCTATTTTATCCAAATGCGGGTACGTATGACCGGCAATTTGTGAAAAAAGGCAGTATTTCCTAATTGTGACACAGCCTGGAAGCGGAACCCCCGGGCGCAAGTTCGTAGAAAATCAGCCCCGAAGGGGCGGCAGAAATCGGTCGGTGATGGCGGCTCTACTCGACTTGATTATCCAATCATTTCCGCGTGCTGTTCGCGGGCGAAGCGGTCGGTCATCCCAGCTATGTAGTCGCAGGTTACGCGATGCAGCGAGTCGGTTTTGCTTTCGATGCGTTCGAGATATCGCGACGGTAATAGCATGGGCGATTGAATGAAGGCAGCGAAAAGTTCGCGAATGATGCTGGCGCCGATTTCGTCATTTTCCAGCTTGTCCGGCCGCCGGTAAACGTTGGCAAACAACATCTTTTTCAACTGTCCAAGATCATCCGCCATTTTCCTCGAGAGGCTCGCGCATTTTTCCGGTGCGTTTTGGACATCCTCGAAAGTTTCAACTCCCAGCCGCTCGATATTCGCAAATGTCGTTGCCGTCAGGTCGGCCGAGAGTTGTTGCGGAATCAAACGAACAGCTGCGATGCGATGATGAATTTCCCGCGCGTCGGGATATTGCGCGACGGCCTGTGCGTGGGCGTTTTCCCACAGCGGTTGATCGGCAAGCATGGTTTCGTTAACCCAGCCGGCAGCCATCGCGTCTTCGAGGTCGGCGGTAATGTAGGCGATCTCGTCACAGATGTCGACGACTTGCGATTCCAGCGGGGGATGCGCCGCGCCCGCGAATTCGCTATGCGTTACCCCGTCGCGATTCTCGTGCCCGGCGATGCAATGGCGCGCAGCGTTCGTGAGGTTCAGCCCGCGAAAATCCGCAAACGGATGCTCGAGATAATCCACAACCCGCAGCGACTGGGCGTTATGCTCGAACCCATCGAAGTCGGCCATCAGTTCGTTGAGGGTGTCTTCCCCGCTGTGCCCGAACGGGGCATGCCCGAGATCGTGCGCCAAGGCGACGGCCTCGATTAAGTCTTCGTTGAGCCCCAAGGCCCGCCCGGCGTCGCGAGATACCTGCGCAACTTCCAACGAATGTGTTAACCGTGTACGAAAATGATCGAAATCGTGCGGGACGAACACCTGCGTTTTGAAATCCAACCGGCGGAAGGCGGAGCATCGCAGCACGCGGTTGCGGTCTTGCTGAAATGGAAACTCGCAGACTTGCTGCTCGGGAAATTTCCGCTGACCGCTCGCGTTTGACGCGGCGTACGCAGCTAACAACTCGCAGCCCACAGGGTTACTCCGCACCGTATCGTTTAGACAAGCCCAATTCGTCGGTGGCTGCGCGGAATCGGTCGTATGTCTTTTCGAGAAATTCGGGAATCACGCGAACGTCACCCAGCACGGATATGAAATTTGTGTCCCCATCCCATCGCGGAACGTTGTGAATATGCAGATGACCCGGCAGCCCGGCCCCGGCGCACCGCCCGAGGTTTATCCCGACGTTAAATCCGTGCGGATTGATGGCGTGCTGAGTTACCCCCTGAAAGTCGCGCAACATTTCCATCAACTCCGTCATGGTTTCCGTCGGGGTGTCAGCTAACTCGCCGACGTGATCGTATGGCGCGATCAGCCCATGCCCGCCGGTATACGGAAATCGGTTAAGCACGCACATGCAGGTTTTGCCCCGCCACAGCAGAAGGTTCTTCCTATCTTCGCTGCAGTCGGCATCGCGAACGGCACAAAGAAAGCATCCATTTTCAGGCTCCGACAGGCCCGAGATGTATTCCATCCGCCACGGTGCCCAGATGTTGGTGTTCGATTCGCCGGTTTGCTTATCGTTACTCATAGCGGGAATATACCAGCTACCCCGCGCAACGGCAAGCCCTTGGGGGTGGTGGTGATGAAATAACGAAACAGGTATTCCCTCGCACGGGAGAGATAAGGCATCTGCGGTGTCAGAATTTTTTTGAAATATCACTTGACAGTCGATACCTTACAGTATATAGTAACAATACCTTGAACCATAAAGTATAGGTGAGCTGATGGCAATACTTCAAAAGAAAACTCTGGACGGTAATGTTGAAACACTGATCCTTGTGATTTTACAGGAGGGTCAGAGTTACGGTTACGAAATCATCCAAACTCTCAACGATCGTGCAGCTGGGGTCTTAAAAATGGGGGAGGGAACCGCCTATCCCGTTTTGCACCGTCTGGAGGAGCGTGAGCTGATAATATCTCGATGGACGAAAGCTCAGAATGGGCGCAAGCGAAAATATTATCGGCTGACGCCAAAAGGACGACGAACATTGGCACAAAACGTTCAGCAGTGGGAGGCACTTGTTCAACTTATGCAAAATCTTCTGGGGTCAGAATCTGTTGGCCTGTCAGGTGTGGGAAAATAAACTGAAAGGAGCATCCAAATGAGTGAAATGCTTGAAAGCTATCTCGATAGAGTTATGGTTTATGCGAATCGCAGCGATGAAGAGGCCGCAGATCTTCGTAATGAACTGCAAGATCATCTGCTTAAGAAAATTGATGACCTGCAGGCAGAAGGTCTTTCTGAATCGGATGCGATTTATCAAGCTATAAACAAACATGGGCATCCCCGAATCATCGGATATGGTCTGCGCAAAAGATTCCCGCTTATTGATATTCGTTCACATGGGACTGCTCGTGGTGTTATTGCTATCGGGCCAAAGGCTGTCGGAATTTTCGCCTTTGGAGGAACCGCTATCGGCGTTTTTGCGTGTGGCGGCTTTGCAATTGGGGGCGTAGCTTTGGGCGGCTTTGCCTTGGCTGCAATTTTCGCTTTCTGTGGGATTGGCGTGGGGACTTTTGCTTATGGGGGTATGGTGCTGGGTGTTCTGGCGACGGGTGGTTTTGCTTCGGGGATCGTGGCCGTTGGAGGTTTTGCTATCGGCCTTTTGGCTGAAGGTGGAAAGGAATTTAGTTACTTTAACACAGAGAATGCCCCGAGGTTTATGAAATTATTGCTAGGTCTTGTGCGTAGCAAAGGATTATACCTTTGGGCAACTATTGTTACTGTCCCAATCATGTTGGCGTTGGTGGCCGTCACAAATGTATTCACTATTCGCGAACGCCGACGGATTCAGAACGCTGACCCCTGGTTACAAGAGTAACGGGGGCATACTCTATTAGCTTCCAGTGCTACTGGCGAAGTTCCGCGCCGAAGGTTTTGCCCAGAGCGGAGAGGACTTCATCGATTTGCTCGTCGACCTGTTGGCCGGTGAGTGTCCCTTTGCTGCTGCGATATTCCAACGCAATCGTGACGGATTTTTTGCCCTTGGGGGTTTGCTTTCCGCGGTAGGTTGTAACGTAGTCGACGGAAATTCGTAGCGGCTGTGCGATGGTTTCGACGACGTCGCTTAGCTGGCCCCACGTGACGTCTTCGTCTAGCAGTAACGACAAGTCGCGGTTGACGGGTGGAAACTTCGGCAGCAGGTGCGCGGTGCGCGTCAGGTTCGCGAACTTGGTAAGCACGTCGAATTTTATGCGGGCAGCCGCGACAGGTTTTTCGACGTCGAAGCGGTTTTGCACATCGCCGCTGATCAGCCCTATGGCCCCAGCCGATTCATCGTTCAGTAAAATCACCGCCGAGATTCCATCTTCAAAACCAGGCGCGTTTTCCGGGCGAATAGTCAGCGACACCTGCGGAGCGATTCGCTGGATCGTGTACTCCAGGGCACCGCGAAGATCGCGAAGGTCTTGCGTCGTCATGATCGCCAGCTCGGTGAACTCGTCGGGTAGTGCGCGGTTTTTTGACGGCGGAAAAACAGCTGCCAGCTCGAACAGCGACACGCTGGTGTTACCGACAGCCTGGTTGCTTTTGATCGCCCTCAGCAGCGATGGCAGCAATGTCGGGCGGAGTGCGTTGTTGGTTTTGCGGACGTTCGCGTCGACGTTAACGGTTTCGTCGAATCCGAAACAAGCTGCGTCGGGTGCGTCGATGAACGAAAACGTAATCGACTCGTCGAACCCGGCTCGCGTCAAGGCCTCGGCGGTGGCGGTGCGGATTCGTTCGACGGTTCCCTTCGGGCGAACGCGATGCGTCACGCTGTGTCCGACGGGAAGGTTGTCGAACCCGACGATGCGGGCGACTTCTTCGATGAGGTCGACTTCGCGAGTGAGATCCGAACGGTACGGAGGAATCGCGCAGGTGATTTTTGCACCATTGTCACCGTCGAGCTTCGCCCCCAGCCCGAGGCCGGTCAGAATTTCGCATTGCCGCTCCGGGGTAGTGACGATTCCCAAAAGTTTGTCCGTTCGCGCTGTGCGAAGCGTTACCGTTGGAGCTTCGTAGGGTTTTGCCCAAACATCCACGACGCCGTCGGCAAGCGTGCCGCCGGTAAGTTCGCAGATCATCGCGCAGGCTCGTTGCGAGGCTTCGTCGACGGCGACGGAATCGATGCATCGCTCGAAGCGATAGTTGCTCTCGCTCATGACCCCGAGTTTTCGGCTGGTGTATCGTGTTGTCAGCGGGTCGAACTGTGCCGACTCGATCAGCAGGTTCGTTGTCGCTTCTGTAACTTCGGTGTCGAGCCCGCCCATGACACCGGCGATGGCGACGGGTTTGTCGGCGTCGGCGATGATGCACATTTTCTCGTCGAGCTGGCAGGTGGTCTCGTCGATGCTGACGATGGTTTCGCCCTTTTTTGCCCGCCGCACGATGATTCGGTTTTCGGAAAGCTTGTCGTAGTCGAAGCTATGCAGCGGCTGAGAGTATTCCATCAGCACGAAGTTCGTCACGTCGACGACGTTGTTGACGCTACGCATGCCGATAGCTTCGAGATAATCGACCAACCATTGCGGGGACGCCCCGATTTTTACGTTGCGAATGACGCGGGCGGTGTATCGCGGACAAAGCTCGTCGTCGAGAACTTCAACGCTGGTTAACTCAGCGGCGGTGGCGTCGGTTTTGGGGAGCTTGATTTGCGGGGCGCGAAATTCGGTGCTCAGGGCGGCGGCAAGTTCGCGGGCCACACCCAAGTGCCCCAGCAGGTCGGGGCGGTTGGAAGTTACTTCCAGGTCGAACACGATATCCGACGCCGTTTCTGTAATGCCCTCGCAGTTGAGCCCGATGCGCGTAAACAGCTCGCCCAACTCCGCAGCTGGGAGTGAAACGTCTACATATTCCGTTAACCAATTCAGCGATATATTCATGATAACTTTCCCGGATCGTAATTGCTGCACCACTATGCAGCATCGAAAATCCTTTTCAGCAAAATCCGAAACACTAAAACCTAAATCCTAAACAATATCGAATACTCAAAAATTAATATTCAAACAAAACAGAAAAACAGGAACATTCATTTGCGACCCGTGTCTTTCGTTTTTGTTTTGGTGATTTGAATTTAGTATTTGTTTAGAATTTCGCTATTCGTCTTTCGAGTTTTCAATTTGTTATCCCAGGTATTCCCGGATAATTTTCTGCACGTCGCAGGTGTCGATTTCGCTATCTGGTGCCAGCCCGACGATTTTTCGTTCGCGGATGGCACTTTCAGGCGAGTCTGAGGCGTGTGCGCCGTTTCGCATAAGGTCGCGGCCGAAATCGCTGCGAACGGTTCCCGGTTCTGCCTTGCTCGGATCGGTGGAACCCAAAACTTCGCGCACTTTCTCGATAGGATCAACGCCCTCGTACAGCAGTGCCAGGCAGCGGGCGCTGCCGGCGGTTGCTTTTTCGGATTCGGGAATGGAGTTGGGGTCAATCCCGGTCATGTATTCGACAATTTTTTGGAATTCGCAGATGGCGTTGCGCTCGGCGAGATGCTCGGCGACACAGTCGGCGTCTTGCTCGGTGAACGGGAACCCAAACGCATCGTTTAGCCGATCGTAAACAACATTGCTAACGAGGAACTTGAGCCTCTTGACGAAGATTTCCTTCAGCGGGCCGTAGAATTCCTCGCCCTGCGCGACGGTCATGGTGAAAAGTTTGGCACCGACGATTCGCAGCCCGGTTAGGCTGAACGTGTCGATGATATTTCCGGGCCGGCGCGAGCGGCGGTCGAAGTTGTCGGGTTTCAGCATCACGAGCGTCGTCTGCGGTTTGCCCTCAGGGTAATCGATGCGGCCTTCCACGACCCCCCCGTCTGTCAAGGCGTAGTCGGCGAGCAGTTTGAGGTGTTGTTTGTTGAGGTCGGGGCAGTTGCCGGTCATGACGGCCGGTTCAAAGTAGTGGATCTTCCCGGTGTCGTCGCGAATGAAGTCGCCAAAAGTTCCGCGAATGGTGTCGCCGGTAAGATGCTCGGTGAACGATCCGACGATATCTTCTTTCAGGTGCCGTACAGCGTTCGGCCCGTGGAACAGCAAAACCATACAACGCGGGAGCATTCCGTACGGGTTGTTCTGCCGCAAATTCGTATCTACATAGTCGCACCATGCCTGCTTGATGGCCGGTTCTGTGTCGGCGGGGCAGAGCACCTTCTTGTAGGCGTCGAGAAATTCATCCGAAAAGACATACATTCTGGAACCGACAAAATCGAGTTTCGTGTTCGCTAAAAGCCGTCCAATAATTCCGCCCGTGCGAGATTTGCAGAGGCTGTATGGTGTTATGAGTACGTAACCTAGTTCTTCTTTCACAATTTCGCTCCTTGCGATGGGGATACAGTCGCTTTCGTATTCAATTAGAGCGGCAAGAATAGCAAACTGCATCTCTTTTCGCAATTATTTATCACCAATGATTTTCATTGGATTTGTCGTTGAAAAATAATCTTTCAATATCGAGGCCACGGAAGAGCAGCGGTAAAATTTTTTACATAAAAATTTAGGAAAAAATTTCCCGTGCCACACTGATGTCACTGGGCAAATGATACAAACTAGTTGTTGAAAAATAAATACAAGAGCATCTTAAGATCGTTTGACACATTCAATCTCAAAATGCTCAACCACATTATCGGCCGGGGTCGAAGCAAGTTGCTTTGCAAACGCTTCGACAATCTGTGATGTGTGGGGTGGAATTTAAGGTAGTTTTAAAACTGCCTCGTGCGTCCTTCGCTAGTAATCTGTAACAGGAATTGTGTTGGATAGATGCGCAGTGCCGATGAGGTAGATGCAAGGAAGAAAAACGGTTGCATATTTGTAGATATTCCGCCGTTTTTCTGACGCAGCAGATGCCTTATCGCCACCAGCAGATACCGACACAATTCCTGTTACAGAGTACCAGAATAGCAGGGAGAGACGATAACAGCTGGGCGGCAAATTGACAGGGGCGAGCCGAAAGGTTTGTCGATTTGCCGCCTTGCGTTTTTACACCTGTTACAGAAACCCTCGTCTGCATACCTCGGCACCAAGTCTGGTAGTCTGGGGTCATGCAACAAGTTGCATGACCTACTGCCGGGGCTTTAATTAGAAACGCCCTCTAGACATCAAGTCAATAGACCACACCTGTCTTTTTACAGCTCACCGCCGGTGTGTTTAAAAAAGCTCCCCCAAAGAATTTGCGATAGTTTCGCAATAAACCATTGCGCCGAGCACCAAATAACTCTATAATTCTCTACGACAGGTTCATATAATCCGAGCGGGAGTCTTTGTATGAAAACAATGGTTGTGTTCATGTTGGCGGTCGTTGGTGTGATGGTTGCTGGTTGTGTTGCTTCTACTCCCACGGCTGGGACGATTTATCAGCGGCTGCAGAACGAAGACCCGGCCGTCCGCGTCGCCGCCGTAGTCGAGGCCGGCAACACCAAAAACGAAAAAACCGTTCCCTTACTCATAGATCGCCTCAGCGATACCGAATCTGACGTCCGTATGTTTTCGGGTATCGCGTTGCGAAAGATAACCGGTCAAAATTTCGGGTGGCTAAGTTGGGACTCACGAATCAAGCGTGACGAAGCCATAAGGAGATGGCGGCAATGGGCAAAAAAAACAGATTCTGCGGTGGTGTCTACGTCAGCGACAAGTACAACGCGGCCCTCAAAATGAAAGAACCATCGGAACAAGTTTTACAGCTGAGCATTTGCTCCGATCCCAAGGGGCTGCACGATGTGCGCGAGCAAGTGGAGCGATTTGTTCTCGATGTGGGAATGGGTGACGAAGATTGCTCGAACGTTGTGCTGGCGGTAGACGAGGCGTTGACAAACGTTATCCGGCACGCGTACGATGGGAAACCTGATCAGCCGATCGATATTACCGTCGTGCCGATGGACGGTGAGCTAAGTGTTATCGTGCGGGATTACGGTAAGGTGGCGGATCGCTCGAAAATTCATTCTCGCGACCTCGACGACGTCCGCCCAGGCGGCCTCGGAGTGCATATTATGCAGCAATGCATGGACTCCGTGGAGTATCTACCCGCCCCGGAAGGCGGAGGTACGATACTCGTGATGACAAAAAATATTCAGTGAAAAATTCAATAAACTAAAGGTAACGTAAAATGAGCAAGGCACCAGTAACAGATATCAGATGGAACGACAAAACCGCCATTGTCGATGCCGCCGGGGAAATCGACCTGCATCAAAGCGCGGTTTTGCAGCAGCAATTGCTGGATGTTCTGGATCAAAAACCGGACCGGATGATAATAAACCTGGCGAATGTGTCTTATATGGATTCGTCGGGCGTGGCGTCGCTGGTGAAACTTCTCAGCAGGACGCGCAAAAACGGCATCTCGCTGGCATTGGCAGCTCCGACCAAAAAAGTCAGGGCGATCTTCGAGATCACACGCCTCGACAGCGTTTTTGAAATCTTTGACACCGAGCAGGAGGCCCTTGCCTGATAATGCTGCGTTATAAGCAATTAATTCCGATTGAGGTTTTGGGTTCGCGCGTGCTTACCGTGGTGCGGTATGCGGGCGGACTGGGCATTTTGCTGATGGCAACGATCAAGTGCATTTTTGCGGGGCTGGTCTCCAAAAAAGTCAGGATCGACCGAAAAGAGATTTCCGCGCAGATGATTCGGGTGGGGTTAAAAAGCCTCGGCATCGTTTGCCTTGTGCAGGGATTCATCGGAATGATTTTGGCGCTGCAGATGGCTCCGTCGTTGGCAAACTACGGGCAGGAAGGGCAAATCGCAGCCATTATCGGCATCGCCGGGTTCCGCATGATGGGCCCGATTATTACCGCCGTTGTGCTTAGCGGATTTGCCGGTGCCTCCATCGCTGCCGAAATCGGCACTATGGTCGTCGCCGAGGAAATCGAAGCTATGAACGCCATGGCACTGAACCCCATTCGATTTCTGGTCGTCCCGCGCGTAATAGCAACGACGATTATGATGCTTCTGCTGACGCCCATCGCCGACATGATGATCGCCTTGGGCGGATATTTCGTTTCGTGGGCGGAGCTGGGCCCGCAGGTTTACGCAAAATACTGGGCAACTCTGCACGACAATCTGGAATATCGCGATTTTTATACCGGGCTGATTCAGGCGACGGTTTTTGGAGTGCTGATCAGCTTGATTGCGTGTTACGAGGGGCTGCGCGTGCGCGGCGGGGCAGAGGGCGTCGGCAAGGCAACGACCATGACCGTCGTTAATTCAATCGTGGCAATCATCCTGGCAGCCTGCGTGTTTACCGTAATTTTCTACATGTTCAAACTTTAGCATAAGATGGCACATACTAATAAAAACTCGGCGGAACCCGTTGTTCGGGTCGTGAATCTCGTCAAACGATTCGGAGACTACACCGTGCTTCGCGGGGTCAATCTTGAGGTGTATCCGGGCGAGATGCTGGTGATTATGGGCGGAAGCGGGTGTGGGAAAAGCACGCTGCTGCGAAACATGATCGGCACGTTCGTTCCGGAAGAAGGCTATGTCGAAATTCTGGGCGAAAACCTCAGCAATGCCGACGACCACCAGCTCGACGATATTCGCAAACGGTTTGGGATTCTGTTCCAGTCTGGGGCATTGTTTAATTCGATGACCGTTGGCGAGAACGTGGCGCTACCGTTGCGAGAACACACCGACCTCGACCCCGACACGATCGACATTATGGTCAAGATCAAGCTGGAGCAGGTTGGGCTGCGCGAGGCAGAGGATTTGATGCCAGCCGAGATTTCCGGGGGTATGAAAAAGCGCGCCGGCTTGGCACGTGCAGCGGCGCTCGATCCGGAAATTCTGTTTTACGACGAACCGTCGGCTGGGCTTGATCCGGTGACGTCGGCGGAGATCGATTTTTTGATGATCGACCTGGCGAAGAAACTCGGGGTGGCCAGCGTGGTTGTCACGCACGAAATGGACTCGGCCTTCCGCATCGCCGACCGCATGGTAATGCTCGACGCCGGGGTCGTACTGATGTCGGGCCGAAAAGAAGAATTCGAAGCCATCCGCGACGGCGAACCTACCGGCGACCATACGAAAGACCTTATACGTCAATTTTTGCGTGGCGATTCGCAAGGCCCGATAACCCAGCGGCGGCAAAACAGCGGGTACGAAGAAGACCTGCTGAACGTCGCCAGCGGCGGATGGTAGCCCGTCTTTTTTAGCCCCCACGCAGTGGGCGTGGGGGCTAAAAAAATGGCAGCCTTGGCTGGAGACAAAATAGCAATGGAAATATCCAATATCCAACACGGAACACCCAACGGATGAAGGAAAGATATGGGAAATTCCCGAAAAGCGATGAAAGAGGGTCTTGCCTTGGATATTGAAAATTGAGTGTTGGGTGTTGGATATTGAAATTAAAACACAGGGTGTTGCTTAACCGATGCTTGGAGATATGAGCAGACGGTCGGGAAGCATCGTTATTATTTTTGGAGACTGATATGCCTAGAAAAAATTACAACGAACTCAAGGCGGGGCTGTTTATCATTGCAGCTGTCGCGATTATCTTTGCCATAGTCGTTTGGCTGGGTGCGACGAGCATTTTCGACCGCCCGACCGGCCACGCCGTGTTCTACGCCAACTATTCGTCCGGGCCCATGGAACTGAAACAAGATTTCGTGGTAAAGCTCGGCGACGTTGAAGTGGGCAAGATCAGCGAAATTCGCGACGACCCGAAAAATTCGCGGACTATCTATATGATCGACATATACCACAAAGGGCTGACGATTTACTCCAATGGCAAGGTGAAAATTGCAGCTGGGCTGTTCGGGAACGGGGCGGTTGCGATTTCGTCTTTGGGGTCGGCGGTGGACGAAAAAACCGGCAAGCAGATTCCGGTGGCGGATATTGAGCATCCTCTCGAAATCGCGCCCGGGTTGTCGGAGGCTATCGACAACTTCACGAAAATCTCAGAATCGATCGCCAGCGAAACGGACAAGAAAAATACCGCCTCACTGCTGTATAAGGTAAGTACAATCATGACATCCCTGGAGGCATTTTCCAAAAGCCTCGAAATCATGGCAGCTAATTTTACTCCCGAAACTGACCCCAAGCACGACGGTTCAATCGTCAAAAATCTCAAAATCACATCGGCGAACCTGGCGACAACTTCGACGAAAGTCGATCAGTATGTGCAGAAGGACCTCGGGGAAATAATCGTTAACATTCGTCAGATCTCGACGTCAATTCTCAAGACGGCAAACAACTTTGACGTTTCCAGCGAGCAGATCAAGCAGATTCTCGTTGTCAATCGAGGGAGCATCGACTCGATGCTGGGCGATATGGCGGCGGTGTCGGCAAACCTCAGTGCCACCAGTAAAGAAATTCGCCGCAACCCGTGGCGGTTATTCTACAAACCCGACGACAAGAAGATGAACTCCATCAACATCTACGACGCGGCTCGCTCGTTCGACGACGGAGCCACGCGGTTGCAGATGGCTGTTACCCAACTCCAGGCCGTTATGGAACTTGCCCCCGACGACCCCGCCGCCGCTAAAGAAGTCAAGGCTGTCCGCGAAAACCTGATGGAAGCGTTCAAGAAATTCCAAAAGGTTGAAGACGCACTCTGGAAAGAACTCAAATAACCCCGAGCCGCGGAGGCAAGTGGTAATAAATAGATGGAACAATTGCAGAAAATTGAAAAACGTTCTTTCAGCTGGTCTGCTATAGCTAGCGTCGTATTTGGTATCATGTTTCTCACGGGTGCAGGCTTGCTTGCGATCCCTCTCGGGGTAATTGGCCTGATTCGCACGCGCGATGGTGTTCGCCGTGGGCGAAAGGCAGCAAAATGGGGGTTAGGCCTTGGTTTTTTAGCGCTTTTTGTGAATATAATGGGTTGTCCGGGGGTTATTGTTCCTCCACCAATTTGTGTAGAGGACTGGGCCTTTGCCAGGTTCATCGACGATCTCAGTAACTCCAACTACCAACAACTGCGGGGGAATATTCGTATTGCCAATTCCAAAGATTTGAGCGATACTGAATTTGCTCGGTGGGTGGATGCATTCAATGAATATAATGGCCCGGGACGAATGCTCTGGCCAGCAGGAAAAATAATGATTTGTCAAGATTCGCCAAAAATCTACATCATACACTTCCAAAAGACAGGGAACTGTACGGTAACCATGATGTACGACGACAGTGAGGAGGATCCCATTCGGGTGTTGTTTTTTCCCTCTGGATTTCCAAATGTTAGAGATCTGAGATTTTCTGATGAGTATCATGATGATCCAGAATTCCGTGAGATGTTTGATAATTAGACGACGATTATTGTCATTGCGAGGAGCGCAGCGACGCGGCAATCTAAACGGTCGAATACGAAATTGTTTTGCTACGCTCGCAATGACCGTGAGCCGCGGGGGCAAGGGAATGCAAAAACGTGGTTGCAAAAACCGCAACCACGGCACCCAGAAAGACTGGATCCCCGCATCCGCGAGGATGACACGGAGGCCGATGCCGATTGTTTACCCTACGCCCAGGGGAATTCTTTCCCGGTCAGTTTTGTAAACGCCTCGATGTATTTTTCGCGCGTTTTTTGCACGATCTCGGCTGGTAGCGGCGGGGCGGGCGGTGTGCGGTCGAACTTGATTTTGTCGAGATGGTTCCGCACGAATTGCTTGTCGAAGCTGGGCTGATCTTTGCCCGGTTTATAGGTATCGGCCGGCCAGAATCGCGAGGAGTCCGGTGTCAGCACTTCGTCGATGAGCATCAGCTCGCCGTCGGCATTTCGGCCGAACTCGAATTTGGTGTCGGCGAGGATGATACCGCGTTTTGCGGCGTATTCGCGGCCTTGCTTATAGATGGCGATGGACTTGTCGCGAAGCTCGGTCATCGTCTCTTCGCCGACAACTTCGCACCCACGCTCAAACGAGATATTCTCGTCGTGCTCGCCTTGCTCGGCCTTGGTGGCGGGGGTGAAAATCGGCTCGGGCAGCTCGTCGCACTGCTTGAGCTTCGGAGGAAGCTCGATGCCGCAAACGGTCTGGGACTTTTTGTACTCTGCCCAGCCGGAACCGGCGAGGTAACCGCGAACGACACATTCGATCGGAACAACGTCTGCTTTTTTGCACAGCATGAAACGCCCGTCGAGTTCCTTGTTGCCGCGGATGTCCTCGGGGAGGTCGGCCATGTCTACGGAGACAAGATGGTTCGCGACGGTGTCTTTAAACAGGTCGAACCAGAATGCACTGATCTGCGTCAGGACGCGGCCTTTGTCCGGGATGCCGTTGGGCATGATGACGTCGTAGGCACTGATCCTGTCAGTGGCCACAAGCAAAATATGCTCGGGCAGCTCGTAGATGTCGCGGACTTTACCTGCTCTTTTGGGATAGTTACCCACCGATGTTGTTAGCAATGCTGTAGAATTCATACCGAGTTTTTACTGTCATTTGGCCCCGGCGTCAAGTCTGAATATCGCTTGAGTTTCGAGGGAGTTTCCGCGTTATTTAAAAACCCCTGAAAAATCTACCATAAATTAATATTGCGCAGGGCGAGAAAACTCACAAGTACACCCAGCTGCGTCAGTAAATTCGCGGCCAGCAGAACTTTTCGATCCATTTGTCCGTTTCGGTGGGCCAGCAGCAGGCCACCAAAAACTCCCGCGATCACAGCTGCGATGCTCACCCCGATTTGCACCCACGAAAGATACGCAAAATACGCGCCCGACCATCCCAGCAGCACCGCCATGATAATCACCGCCGTCATCGGCCCGCACCCGCGACCCATCGCAGATATTTGCGGATGCGATTCTGGATCTACGCGGTAAAAATTGGGAAGGATCAGCATCGACCACGCCCCCCAGAGCGGAAGCAGCATGAGCACGCGATTTGATTTGGATAGCGGCCGCCACCACTGCAGTCCCCGCGGTAACTCGTATTCGGCGACATGCCAGTCCGCCCGAAGTGACATCAGGCACATCACGAAAACCATTACCAGCACGCTCGTAAAAAGCATCCGTGTGTTGGAGTCTTTTCCGCCCAGAAGCTCGCATAAAAATCCCGCACCCAATCGCATCGGTACCAGCAAAATCGCGGCGGTTAACACCATCGCCGACATAATGTTCACTCCGCTCGGGCGTCCGAAGATATTGATGCTCAGATTCCACAACCCCATCGAAGCAACGCCCCACAAAAGCGACAGCAGCAGCAGGCCGATCCAGCTGCGGCGAAACTTTTCCGGCTGGTGGGCCTCCAGCTGCGAGTCGCTGGCGGTCAAAATCAGGCAGCCCTGCTTGATTCCGATGAATTTCAACAATTTTTCAAACACGCACATCCTCCTGCCCGCTGCGGCCGGACAAGTCTCCACCAAGATGCGAGATTTTACATCTCGCGGTCGATGTCATTTTTCGGAGCGGGTTTTTTAAGTTTTTTCTGCTTTTCCAGTTCCTGCTCTATCTGGATATCTCGCATTTTTTTCATGACTTCTATCTGATGCGACCGCAGGAAGGCCTTGGCCATGGTGTTGACGAGTTTGCTTTTGTCGAGCAGGTAGATTTTGATCAGCTGCATTCTGCCTTTGGTGTCGGAACCGCCGATCAGCTCGGCCATCCGGAATCGCACATACTCGCTGGGGTCTTCCACAATTACGCCAAGAGCGTTGAGAATTTCCGGATCAAGATCCACATCGCCCAGCGACGCGACCATCTCGCCCCGAACGACGGGCTCCTTGTCCTTAATCGCCAACCCGAGCAATCCCAGCAGGGCGGGTTTGTTTAAGGCATTTCTCAACAATGTTGGGGCTGCGGTTTTCTTTTGCGCCACGAGTCTTTCATATCCCAGCATTGCGGCGATTCGTCGGGCGGCGATCATGCGTGTGATAATTTGCTCGCTGTCGAGCATCGCCGGAATCTGCTGCATCGCCTGAGTATAGGCATCGGATGTGTTTTTGGAGATCAAACCGACTCGCCGAATGATAATGGGGGCGGGGTTCAGCAGTGGCTGCTGGGCGATGACGGTGTCGCGATATTCGAGCGGCGAGGCCAGGCCTTGAACCTGCAAATTGATCGTCGCCAGCGGATTGTCCTGTAAAAATTTCTCGAGCGAACCCGCGTCCAGCCGAACAATTGTTGAAATTGTTTCACCCGGGGCAAGATATCGCGGAGCCTGCCAGGCCGCGACCGGCAACGCCAAAAATTCCGTTGTATCGTTGCCGACGGTTTTGGCAACGAAGCCCAGCCGTTGCGAAATGACGCCCTGTCGCCCGACCTTGATCGGCAGCTGCCCCGTGTTGATCGCCGTGACCTTAACGTGAATCGGTTCGCCAACCGTAAACGACTGCGCCGTCGGAGTGACTGAGATTTTCAGATACTCCTGCGGGGTCAAAGCAAGTTTTACAACCTCGGGGTTGATGTCATCGATCAGCCCCTTGAGTTCTTTTGCTTCCGGGGTGAGGGTGACGGTAATCTTGTGCTTAGCAGCCAGCCGCCTGAGCTTGCGATATGCCAACCCGCTGTGAGTGAGCTTCAGGCCCATGCGAAGATATTTTTCACCGTTGGCGGCGTCGCCGGTATTGTAAAAGTAGTTCGACAGATACGCCGCCGGTAGCGAATGCTTTTCTGCGAGCGGGGCAAGCAGCTTACCTCCATCTTTCTGGGGCGTTTTTTCGTTGAGTTGGGCGATACCGATCAGGGCGTCGAGGCCCTCACCGCTGGCACCGTAAAGTTTTGCCTTTCGAGCGTATTGCAGCGCCTGCTGGGGGCGATTTGTCGCTAGCATGTAATACCACCCGATCATTTCGGCGGGGTGGGCGGCGGCGGGAGATTGTTTGGGTTTGTCCTGCTCGTTTTTGTCGAGGTTCTCGTCGATGATTACCTTTGTGAGCTCCATTTCGTATTTTTGAAGTAGCGATGCTTCCAACGCGGTAATTTTCGGGTTATGCCTCTCAAGCCCGTCGTCCCTGTAGGCCTCGAGCATGAGCGACTCGAATTCCTCCACGCTCTTTAAGGTTTTTTCGAGTGAGGAAAATATCTGAATCGCCCGGGCGGGTTTTCCGGCGTCGAGCATGGCGTTGAGGTATGCGTTGGCAAACGGAATGACACCCACTTGCGGGGCTGTCGAATACCACACATCCCACGCCAAGCCGTACATCTTTACCGCCTGGTCCGCCAACCCCAGTTTGGCTAGGATGGCGGCGAGTTCGCTGGCGACCATCCAGTCGCGCGGATTTCCTCGCAGCAGCAGCAACATGGTTTGAACTTTCAGCTTGTCGGATGGATTGTCGGTCAGCTCGATTTTGCTCAGCAGCGCCGGTTCGTTCAGAGGGTCAAGTTGCAGCGCTTTGTCGAGGGCCTTCATGGCGAGGTCGTGATTGCCCCGACCCTGATAAACGCGGGCAAGTTCCATGGCGATTTCGCCGCGCAGCTCGGCGGGGATTTTGTCTTTCTCCAGCATCGCGGTAAGCAGGTCGATTCGCTGCGTGGCGGTGTTGAGCGAGTCGAGAGTAAATCGCAGCCATTGCAAGCCGGTCGTATAGTCGTTTGGGAATTCGTTGAGCTGCTTTTTGGCTTGGACGGCGGCGGACTTGAAGTCTCCGCATGTCTGGGACACGTCGCACAAAAATCGCTGCGCCCGCCAATTCGGCGAGTCGAGATACTCCAGATAATCTGCAATCGCCAGCACTCGCCCACCGCGCGCGACGGCATCGGGCGAATGGTACAAATCCACCGCCGACCACAACAGAGAGTTCGTCATCAGCGACTTGGTTATGTCCGCTTGTTTTACCGGGGTGGTGGTGTCGGCAGGTAGACTGCAGCAAAGCGACACGACAATTGCGATTACTACACCAATAGTCAACGAAGACATTTTCAACACGGTAGACTCCTTTCACCAGATCGCCATGATGTAGCGATAACTACGTGCTATTTCGGATTTTTCACAGTCAGCGGGACTCGATCTTCTCCACGCTGTACCACGAAGAGTATATCTGATCCAGGTTTCTGTGCTAATGCTTTCTCGATGAGTTCTTCAAACTCTTTAACATTCTTGACAGGGCGGGCGCTTACCATGGTAATCAAGTCGCCCCGTTGAATTTGACTTTTGGCAGCTGGGGATTTCGGCATTACACCCAGCACCAGCAGTCCGTCAACTCCCGCTGACGGGTCATTACCAATGTGCTTATCCAACATTACCTTTTCGCGGACAAGCAATCCGAGTTTCTTGTTGAAAAACTGCTTAGCACGTGATGGTAGTGTGGGAGTTTCCTCCAGCTTTAACTTCACAGTTTCCTGACGATCGTTCCTGAAGATTCCCAGCTGAATCTCAGACCCGATGGGCAATCGCATGAGCAGCCTGTTGAACTCGGCGGCGGTTAATTGAGGGTTACCGAGATTGGGCAGCAGTTTGCCGTTTAGCGACATCACGATATCACCGTTTTTCAGCCCGGCGTTGGCGGCGGCCTGACCGGGAATGACCTGGTCGAGCATCAACGCGGGAGTCGTAATGCCTTTAATCTCGGCGAGATCCTTGGAAAGCGGAGTAAAAGCGACAACCCCAATCCACGGGAGTTTGCGGGTTTTACCGTCCTGGGGAATCCGGGACAGGATGTACGCGAATTCTTCGACGGGGATAAACGTCATCCCCAGCGATTCGTTTCGCAGACGCATCGGAGCGGTTCGGCCTTTGATCCTCGCCTGATATATATCGAACGGTTGCCTGCTGACGATGCCGATGGCCCGCATTTTTGCGTCGAACACCACCGACCCTAAAGAACCCAGCTCGCCACCCGTGACGGTTAATCGTTTACCCGGGGCGTAGGTTATCGAGGAGATGTATCCGGTTCCAAGTTTCGGTGACAGTTGGGCATCTACCTGATTAATACCGAACGAAACAACCTGCGAACCGAGCGTGAGTTTCGAATTTTTGACGAAGGCAATCGGGTTCCAGTCGCGTTTTTCCTCCGCCTGAATGAAGCTCATCTGCGTGGCCGGGTCTATCCCCAGCAGCTTGGCCTTGATTCGCGTATGGTCTGCCCCGGGTAAGATGATTTTGATATCCTTAATGGTGTCGGGGCGTGTCTGAGGCGAGATCGAAGGGGTCATGAACCAGCCGTTGTCGGCGATGCAGACGCCAATACCGACCTGGGATTGAGATGAAACCACGCCTTCGACTGTCCAGCTGATAACGACGACGGAGCCTTTGGCTTTTTTGGCGACGCCCTGTAGCAATGTCTGGGTTTCGTCGGCAAGCAGCCCTGGGCACATTGCTCCCAGCATCAACAACATCGTGATTATTTTTTTCGTTGCATTCATCCTAAGTCTCCCGTCATGTAACTGATTTAAGTTGTTTGCGCGGACGTGGGTCAGCGGTTGGTTTTTTGCAGGCGTCGTTCGGCGGCGGCGGGTCCGGCGGAGGCTGGTCGGCGATCAAACCATAACCACATGAGAATACCGGCGGCGACCATGAAAATCGCGCTGATCTGGTTATGTGTCCAGTTTCCATGAATGACATTCAGCGGGTCGTCGTCGCGGATGGATTCCAGCATAAACCGTGTGGGCGGATACAGCATCAGCATCAGCGCGAAAACCTGCCCCTCACGCCATCGATGCCGATAAAACAAACCCAGCAACCCGGCGAGAATCAAAGCGTTGGCGATCCCCAGAACCTGTGCCGGTTTGCGAGGATTGCTCCACTGGTTGCCCAGCACTTCGTAAAGATCGGCCTGCAAATAGGCGCTAGCCTTGTCGTAGTCGAGTTGTTTGTCGGGCGTTTGCAGCGAGGCCTGTCGCGAAAGAGCCTTTTCGCGGGCTGTGAGATACGCCATCGCCTCTTCGAAGCTTAATCGTGTTTCGATGCGAGGGTCGGTGGCGATGGCAAACTGGATTGCCTCGTTCCACACCTCGCTGCCGCGCAGAAATCCGGTTCCGTCGCGCCGGGCGGTTTCCCATTGCTGCTTGCTGATTTTACCGTCGTAGTCGGAGATATGGTCGAAAAGTTTTTTCGCCTCGGCGGTCGGCATCTGCGTGATGGTGAGCTGGTCGTTGGTGAGTTTTCCGTGCAGCTGTGTTACGGGCAAAATTCCCAGACGCTGCGAACCGTGCCCGTTTTCAAGATCGTAGTTGGGGTTGACGTACCTGCTGAGAAGTCGCTTGTCGGGGTGCACTTCGTTTTGCTGGTACTGGTGCGAATATGTCGGGCTCATCGTCTGCCCGCTGGAATACGGGCTGTCCGGGTTCCCGTCAAATTTCAGCAGCGGTTTGGAGATCATCGGAAACTTCATGCCCAGCGCCCAGTTTTCGCTGCAAGGCCCGCCCCAGCAACATCCGTTAAGCGTGCAACCCATTCGCCCGAAGGCAAGCCCGATCATCAAGCTCGGTGCCACGATGTCTAAAAATCGCCGCATGGGTAATTTGCTGATCCAAAGCGCCAGCAATACGAGCACTGCCCCGCCAGCTAGCCCGCCAAAGTAAATCAACCCACCAGACGTGACGTTGAAAATTTCGGAAAAACTCGCACCCGGTGCAGAATATGTGTCCCAGTGCTTAAATACATACGCCAACCGCGCCCCGACAACCCCGCCCAAAAGCGCCAGCATCCCTATATACGTGATACTGTCAGGATATTCACCTGCCCGCTTGGCCCGCCATCGAGCAAACAAAATCGCGGTCAAAAATCCGCAAACCAGCATCAACCCATAACCAAATACCCGCAACGGAATATCCAGAAAAGGCAGTGTTCCGAAATCAAAAATTATCTGTTTCATTTTATTTTAAAAAAGACTCAAAAAAGATGTAGTCATTCACGCAAAAATTTAGGCAGGATCACAGGATAGGATATGGGTTAAAAAAATCCAGTTAATCAGGTTAATCAGCTCTAAAGGACCTCGGAGACTGTATTTTTTTCGCCGATAAGCACAACCCCGGGTTTGTAGTCGCGTGCTTCTTCGTGCGATCCGTATCCAAAAGCCATAATTATAACCTCATCTCCGACATCAACCAACCGCGCCGCAGCCCCGTTGATGCAGATGACTCCACTGCCAGGGTCGCCCTCGAAAACATACGTTTCGAAGCGTTGCCCGTCGCTCATATCGGCAACGAGAACGTGCTCCCCGGGTAATATCCCGGAGGCGTCCAATAAATTTTTGTCAATGGTGATGGAACCGACGTAGTCGACGCAGGCTTCGGTGACGACGGCCCGATGAATTTTTGCACGTAAAAATTTTAGCAGCATGATGCACCTGTATCCGATAAAAACCCGACTAAAAAACTTGCCCGTCTGCCTTACTCGCAGGCCGCAACGAGCACCCGATTGTAAGGTGTTAAGGATTTAGCGTCCATGCAAAACATGGAATTTCCGCGAATACTCGGTTGAAGGATGATCCTTAGGCTTGAATTTTTGGTGGAAATCGCTATGATTTGGCGGTCTGCTTACTTAGGTGACCATTCACACGAAAATTTTGACAGGATAACAGGATAAGATATAGGCTAAAAAATCCTGTTAATCAGGATTAATTTACAGAGGAATTTATATTCTTTGCGAGGTTGTTTGCAGTTAGTAGCTTTTATTCTGGTTTTCTTTTTAATAATTCATAGTTAATCCTGTAATCCTGTCAAACAAAAATAAGATAGCTTGATTAACAGGAAAAAGAGCGTGAGCGCTTACTTAGAGCGTCTTACAAATGACTCTGATCTTGAAATTTGGTTGTATGCATGCAAATCCTGTTGGGCTGGGCGAACGTTCGTACTTGTCCGATAGCGTGTTCTGCGGGCGTGCACCAGGGAGATAAATAAAATGGCATTTAAGTTTTTTCGCAAACGTCAAAAGCTGATTTTCGTCATCATGGTGTTGCTGATGGTCAGTTTTCTGATCGGATACCAAGGTCTGTCGATGTTTTTCAAGCCCGCGCCTCACGGCGAGAAGCTGGTGGGCAAGGCCCCGGACTTCGAAATCACCTACGACATGCTCAATCAAGCCAATTCGGATTTGTCACTGCTTAGAAAGATGGCGATGGGATTCGGATTTAGAAGTGAACAGTGGGTAGCGTTTACCGTACTTACCAATGGCCAGGATAGTTCCGACGCTCCATTAGAGTATATGATTTTGCTGGAAGCGGCAAAGCAGCAGGGAGTTGGGGTGACGGACAGGGAAATCGATCAGGCCATCGCCCAGATGGACATGAACGGCTCGATGGGTGGTGGGCGAGTTCTGTTTAACTGGAAGGCCCTGGCCAAACAGCTCCGCGAAGGGTCAGGCCAAATCACCGAAACAAAACTCCGCGGGGTGCTAGCGCGATGGTTGGTGGTTTTCAAGGCCTATCGTGAAGCGAATCCGACAATAGCTCCCAGCAACACGCAGGTGATGCGAACTTACCGCGATACCAAAGAGCAAATCGCCTTGCTGACGTGTACGCTCCCCGCCAGCAAATTTGCCGGCAAGCCCGATAAAAATAAAGCTTCAGCCCTGCCCGACGAAAAAAAGATCGCCGAACATTTTGCCAAGTATAAGAACCGCCAGCCCAACGAATACGCCGGGGTTGAAGATTTCCCCTTCGGTTATCGCAGCTTACCGAAAGCTGACATCGCGTACATTATCATTAACAGCGCCGCCATTACCAGCGGAACACCAAATGACAAAACCCCCGCCGATATGCAAGCTACCACAGCGGGCGACCTGGATCGTACGATTGCGAAGCTGTCGGAAAAAGACAGCGGCGTAGCGGTGGGCGATGTTATGAGCAAGGCCGTCGAGGAGCAGACGATTTCCGCCGACAATCTGCTGAACCGGAAAGTTCTGCTGATTTCCATCGACAAGCTTCCGCTGGACAAAGCCATGAAGGTTCTCGCAGGGCAGGCGGCTCCGACGATCGACAAAATCTGCTTCCCCGCGGGACAGTACGGAGATATCAAAATCGACCCGGAGACTAAGGTGTCGATTTCGGCACGCAATACTACCGTCGCCAAGGTGCTCGAAGACATCACCAAGCAGCTGTCCAAGGATAAGGGTAAAAAAATGCCGAAAATCTCATGGGCCTGCTGCAAAGGGTTCAACAACGTTTTGTTCCCGGTTGCGGGTGTGAGATTCTTCCCGGTGACAGCTGGTAAGACTGGGCTTAAAACGCAGGAGCAACTCAAGGCCGACACACTTATCGCAACAACTTATCGGCAATCACCTGAAGTTCGAGGCGTTCTCGCGGGATTTCCCCAATACGCCCAGGCGATCAATCCTCGCGCACCGTGGAAAGTCGGCCAACCGACGCCTCCGGTAGGGGCAACGCTGGATGGGAAAAATGTTGAGCTTCGATGGCGTTTGACGCAGGTTCAGCCCAGCCAAAGCCCCAAAGAACTTACCCCGGAGCTTAAAGTTCGGGTTATCGCCGACCTCAAAAAAATCGCAGCCTATGACTTGGCTGTTGCGGCGGCGAAAAATGTTACAACTTTTGACGCCCTGACGAAGTTGGCGAAAGATCAGAAACTCAAAACCGTCGACACAGGATTTTTTGCTCGTCGGACTTTTCAGCCCGGGAGATTTGGGGATAGGTACGTTTTTACGGAGCTTGATGTTTTGAACTTTAAAAATCCGGTAAGTAACGGATTTTTCATCAAAGAGGCTTTCGCGGAACTCTCTCCCAAGGATCTCGCCGAGTATGACAAGCAATCGGCAAACGCGGTTGCTGTGGGTTTGCCCTGCGAGCTGAAAGTTGTGATAGCTGCGAGAGTCAACTTCCGCCCGGCGATGCGTGCCGCGTTTGAAAAGCACAAAGCCGAGCTTATCGAGGGAGTTATGCAACAGCAAAAAGCCGAAGCCTTGAGCGGTTGGTTTACGCTGGATAATGCAATGGAGCGATCGGATTTTGTGGACGAACGCCTCACCGCCGACGAATAATTTCGGTTGCCTGATGTCGACGGACCACTGCAAAACCGGATCTTTTGTAAAGGATTTGTAAAAGATTTGCGAAGGGTTTGTGAAAATAGCTTCGTTTTGAGTTACAAAGACACTTGACAGATGGCAGGAAGTCGTTAAATTAACTAACCCGTCTTTCCGAATTCGGAAAGGATCGGCCAGGTAGCTCAGTTGGTAGAGCGCGGCCCTGAAAAGGCCGGCGTCGCTGGTTCAAGTCCAGTTCTGGCCATTTTTTGTAGTTGTGGTGCAAAACTCGCCCAATGGCATGCACCGCTCGAATCTACACAGCAGAGTCCCCTCACTGCACCCCCGATAGTTACGCAGCTTTTGTTGTGCGCGGTAGACCAACACCCCTGGCACCGACCCAATCGACAATCAGCGGTGAGAGATTCGGATCGAATTGCGTTCCACTGCAGCGGTGCAGTTCGGAAACGACCCATTCGATTGGATACGGTTTTTTGTACGTGCGTGGAGTCAGCATTACGTCGACGGCGTCGACTAGATGGATAATTCGCGACATCAGCGGAATGTCTTCCCCGCGCAGCCGCCCGGGATACCCACCGCCGTCCCATCGCTCGTGATGATATTTGATGATGTCCGCGGCCTGGTGAAAAAATTTATTCTGTTGAAGCATTCCCCACCCTTGCCGCGAGTGCCCCTGCATCTGCTGGAATTCCTCAGCTGTCAGCCTCGATGCTTTCGTGATGATATCCAGCGGAACGAAGAGCTTACCCACATCGTGCAGCATAGCAGATGTGTGTAGCAATTCGATGTCAATGTGCAGGTTGGCAAACTCGGCAAATTCGATGGCGTAGCGGCCGACTCTTTCGCTGTGCTCACGCGTGTAGCTGTCCTTGGTGTCAAGGAACCTGAGAAAAACCCGCATTTCATTCATCACACTCAAAAAATCACTCCGTGCCCCTGATTTTAGGGTCATAACCTCACTTTTGGGAACAATTACCTCTTACAAAAGAATCTATCGGCCTTTACATTGGGGTAGTTTAATAATAACTTTAAAATTATTACTCGTTATTTTTAAAGATGTTACGTTGGCGGCAACCGTACAAGTCGGCAAAAAAATCATATTTTTGGCCCACTGCCCACAGAGTTCCTCCCGCAAATATAAGATACACCCCGCCTGATTGCGTAATATCACATATTCAAAATTTCAATTTTCAAAACGACAGAGCGTTAGAGCAATTAACGCTTGTGCTGCGGGGTTCATGCTGGCTGCTGCGTTTTACGCAATCCTCGCGGGTTAGATGTCCCTGGTATTGTCGGGCTGGACGACCTTGTCAACGGGGGTGGCGTGGCTACACCGCGTTTCGCGGGGTAACCACGGAAGCTCAGAACGCATTAATTAATCAGACTCTGTATCAGTCCTCTTGTTCATTGATCCAGATTACGGGCAGGAAAAGATATTTACCTGTTTTGCCGGTCCCCGGCTCAAACGCCAGTTCATCTTTGTGATCCTTCAAAACCTTGACACCCCAAGGGCCTTTACTGCGGCTTGTCTGCCGGTCTTCTGTCAGGAAGCCCTTTAGGTCTGCCGGAGGAACAATGCATCGTTCGCCGGAGTCATTCTTGACAAACTCAACCATATCGAATTTGTCCAAGGAATCCGCACAGCTTGGCGATATGTCCCACCAGTAGAAAAAAGATAATTCATCATGCTTTTTACTACGCTTGACCAGAATCGCTTCTTTTTCTTCGATCACAGCGATTTCTTTTATCTTGGATTCCGAATGGCATTGCTGGTGGCATTCCGCATGCATCAATGCGCAATTATCTTTGTTGTACCCTTTCGTCTGATCCAAACGGTGCAAGTGGACATTATATTTAGTCTCGAATGGCTTTCCACAGTAATGGCATGGCTTGTTGGCATCGAACAATTCGCGTTTGATACTTGTCTTAGTCTTTCGTTCGTCTAACTGAAGCCGGGCAAAAACAAACCGATTAGCATACCACCAATTGTCTGGGTCACCAGCAGCATGTTCTTCGATTAATTGTCTGGTCTGCCTTAGGATTTCTTGCGGTGTCATATTTTGTCCTGTCTGGTGATGGACCATCTTACATTTTCCGCAGTTTTTGGCGGATCGCATCTGCGGATATTCCGTCGATGCGGAATTCTTTGCGTGGATTCGTCGGCCCGGAGGTAAGCGTAACGGATTTGCGGTCGACACCCAGCGCCTTGGCGAGGATTTTGGCGATGGCGGTATTGGCTCGGCCTTTTTCAGGCGCAGCCGACGTCGTAATCTTAAGCGAATCACCCAACACGCCCACAACCCTGTCTCGCGACGAACCGGGAACGACCTTGACGGAAATTATCACTCCGCCGTCATATTCGCGAATGTCGATGTGTTCTGCATTATCCATGATTGTAACCTATGTGCGCCAGGCCCATATTCTCTACGTTCCCTAGATTCCAGCTTTCGCTGGAATGACACTGGGGGTGTTCGCAGTTCGTAGGCCGGGTTTTAACCCGGCGTTTTTTGACGGGCGCATTTCATCGCGCCGGGTCAAGACCCGGCCTACAAAATAAATTACTACCGGTTGCCTCCGGTGCTGCCGGCTACAGCAGACCACTTTGCTTGGCGTAGTCGAACCCACTCTGTGGGGGGGGGCTTAAAACATTCACGGGAAATCGGCGTACTCGCGGCTACAACATGCCCGTTTCTTTTGCGTAGTCAAATACGCCGCCGGCGGCGAGAATTTTGCCGGCATCACCAAGCGATCGCAGCTGAAACTCCGCGCCGGTGGTGATGTTCTTCAGCACTCCGGCTGCGATGTCCAGTTCCACTTCGTCGCCGGTAGAAAACTTGTCGTAGATTTTCTCTTCGCACTCGCACGGGGCGCAGTACCCACCGTTGATGCAGTTGCGATAAAAAATGCGTGCGTAGCTTTCGGCGACGATGGCGGTGCACCCAGCCTCGGCGATTGCCAGCGGGGCATGCTCGCGCGATGAGCCGCATCCAAAGTTCGCACCGGCGACGATAACGGCGAACTCGCTCGCAAACGCGTCGTCGGGTGTAAATTTGACGTTACCTTGCGGCAGGCCGCTTTGGGCGATGGGAACCCCGCTCATGGCGTAGCGGCCGAAAAATTTCCGCTCGTCGGCGTCCGACGGGTTGTAGCTGAGAAACTCGGCTGGGATGATCTGGTCGGTGTCGATATTGTCACCGGCGACGTAAACTTTGCCTTTGATTTTCGTATTCGTATTCATTTATATGTCCGCCTTTGTAAATCTTGTTGTTTGCTGTTGCCAGCTGCAATCAGCAAAACGCCAATTATCATTCATTTTACCCAGCTTCTCAGGCGAATTTTACTCGCCCGCTCTATTTCAAAATTCCGAACGCTTGTCGCCAGAATCAGTTACGCAAAAAAAAGGCGACGTCCAGGTGGAGGGAGACCTGAACGTCGCAGTATAGCTGCGTCCCAAAAAATGCAGGTGGAGGGAGACCTGCATCAAACTTGGGTGCAGCGGACAACCACAATTCAACGTATTTCCGAGAAATACGCAAGGGCAATCTGAAATATTCGCAAATTTTTTTGTAAATATTTCGTTTTGCACCATTTACCGCCCCAAAAATTACCTCGGAGCCATGGGTCAAACACTATCTGCGAGAACAGGAGTATTGACCTGATGCCCCGGCCTCATCACTTTTAACAAAAATTCCCCGCAGGAGTTGCGGGCCAATTCAATTGTTTTGCGGAACTAGCTACATCCTAGCGATGACCCGCAGTTGAAGCATTTGTAACAATTTCCGTTTCGCACCGTAATCGAACCGCATGTCGGACAAGGCGGGGCGTCTTCCTGGAAGTGGGAAAACTGCCTGTCGATGCGGTCGGATTTTGCCGGTGTCAATCGTAACGAAGTGGACGATGCCGTAGCCGTCGCGACAATACCTCCAGGCGTGGTGCCTTGGATAGCTTGCGGTGAACTTTCGGTGTTACCCAAAAGTGCGCCAACAGACCCCCTGGCATCCGTGCGGGGGGCCTGCTGTGCGCGGCCAGATTCCGAGGAAGCATCATCCTTGACAGCCTCGGGCGCTGCATTGCTTAAGGATTTCGAGTTCGCAGTTTTTCCACCAGCTCCCGCCGCCGGTTTCGGCTTGGCGGTTTCGGCGGTCGGTTTGGCAGCGGCCTCCGACTTGTCGTCGAGGAACGTCTGCTCTAACCAGCGGAAAATGTAATCTACGATACTCTTGGCAAACGGAATATTTCGGTTCGTCGTCATTCCGCTTGGTTCGAAACGCTGATGCGTGAATTTTTTGGCAAGTGCCTCCAGCGGCACACCGTATTGGAGGCAGAGGCTGGTGGCGGTGGCGAAAACGTCCATCATCCCACCGACGGTTGACCCTTCTTTGGCCATCGACACGAAAACTTCGCCCGGCTGGCCGTTCTCGTAAAGCCCGACCGTCAGATAGCCCTCGTGCCCTGCGACGTCAAACTTGTGAGTCATGCTCGGGCGAGTAGCCGGGAGCCGGTGGCGGTGCGGGGTGCGTTTGGCGGCTTCGAGTTCTTCGGGGCTTATGCTGGCGGCGTCGAGGGCTTCGGTTTCGTTTTTAGACATGTCCGATGTATTTAGCGGCTGGATGCGTTTTGATCCGTCGCGATAAATCGCCACAGCCTTTAATCCCAGTTTCCACGACTCGGTGTACGCCTCCATGATTTCTTCAATCGTGGTTTCGTTTGCGATATTCACGGTTTTGGAAATCGCACCGGAGATAAACGGTTGAGCGGCAGCCATCATTCGAATATGCCCGGTATGCGGAATGCATCGCACGCCGTTTGCGGGCTTGAAGGCACAGTCGAAAACGGTAAGGTGTTCGTCGGCTAATTCGGGGGCGCCTTCGATGGTGTCGTGTTCGTCGATGAACTCTATAATCTCGGCGATTTGCGTCTGGGTGTATCCCAAACGTTCGAGAGCTTGCGGTACCGTTTGATTGACAATCTTGAACATTCCGCCGCCGGCGAGATTTTTGTACTTCACCAGCGCGATGTCCGGTTCGATGCCGGTCGTGTCGCAGTCCATCATAAACCCGATGGTTCCGGTCGGTGCAAGGACGGTTACCTGTGCGTTGCGATATCCGAATTCTTCACCGCAGGTGTAGGCTTCGTCCCATGAACTCTCGGCTGCTTCCAGCAGGTTTTCGTCGCAGAGTTCTGTGGAGATTCCAGCGACGGCGGCGCGGTGCATTTTGATGACTTTCAGCATGGATTGGCGGTTCTTGTAGAACTGCGGGAACGTGCCGACGCGCGATGCGATTTCGGCACTGGTGCTGTAAGCGTTGGCGGTCATGATCGAGGTGACGGCACCGGCAACGGCTCGTCCGCTGTCTCCGTCGTAAGGTAAACCAAGCGACATGATCAACGCACCGAGGTTTGCGTATCCCAAACCCAGCGGGCGGAACTCGTGCGAGTTGCGGGCGATTTTTTCCGACGGATAGCTGGCGTTGTCGACTAAGATTTCCTGAGCGATTGTGAAAATACGAATCGCTGAGCGGAATCGTTCGACATCGAATTGCCCGTCGGGCTTGCGGAACTTCATAAGGTTCAGCGATGCCAGGTTGCAGGCAGAGTCGTCGATGAACATGTATTCGCTGCATGGGTTCGAGGCACAGATGTCACCGGACTGCGGGCAGGTGTGCCACTTGTTGATCGTGGTGTGATATTGCACGCCCGGGTCGCCGCAAATGTGCGTGCCCTCGGCGATGCTGCGCAACAGCTCCTGAGCTTTGTACGTTACGTTCGGTTCGCCATCGACAACGTTTTTCGTTTGCCATTCCTGATCGTCCAGGGCAGCCTGCATAAAATCGTCAGTAATACGAACCGAAAAATTCGCATTCTGGAACATCACCGAGCTGTACGCCTCGCCGTTAAACGAACCGTCGTAACCCTGCTCGATGAGTGCCCAGGCTTTTTTCTCTTCCTGGGTTTTGGCTTCGATAAATTCTTTGATATCCGGGTGGTCGCATCGCAGCGATTGCATTTTTGCGGCGCGGCGGGTCTTACCACCGGATTTGATAACGGCGGCGACCTGATCAAAAACTCGCATGAAACTCAATGGCCCTGACGGTATACCGCCGCTGGAAAGTTTTTCGCGCGACGAACGCAACGTCGAAAGGTCTGTGCCCGTTCCGCTGCCATGCTTAAAGAGCATCGCCTCTTGGCTGGCCAGCCGCATGATGTCTTCCATGTTGTCGTCAACGCCCTGAATGAAACACGCCGACGCCTGCGGATATTCATATGCACGCTCGGTGCGAACGGGTTTTTCAACCGACTTGTCCCAGTGATACGAACCCGCCCCGCCGGAGACGCCGTTCTGATGGAACAATCCGACGTTAAACCATACCGGGGAGTTAAACGCGCCGTGCTGATTGATGCACAACCAGGTTAGCTCGTCGTAGAATTTTTCGGCGTCGCGCGGAGTGGCGAACATTCCATCTTTTACGCCCCAGTCGGTGATGGTGCGGGTGACGCGATCGACTAGCTGGCGAACGGAATTTTCGCGATTGTCCGTGCCGTTTTCCCCGAAGAAGTATTTGCTGACGACGACGTTGATGGCGATCTGCGACCAGTCGGCGGGGACTTCGACATCGTTCTGTTCAAAAACGACCTCGCCATCTTTCCCGGAAATGCGCGCCGATCGCTTTTCCCATGTTATCTGATCGAAGGGTGCTTCGTCTTCTGACGAAAAAACTCGTGAAACTTTCAGCCCGTCCTGGGCACATCGCATATCCACATATGCTGTATCGTGATTTTGATCAATCTGTTCCGAGTGTTCTCGTTCTTCCAGTCCCATAAAAGCACACCTCTCCGGGCGGTAAACCACCGCAAATCTACAGTCGTGAGCGACCCAGACCGCAAGCCTCAAACTACTTATAATAAAATAACATCCTTCGGGCGGACCTTGCCGAATTCAGCCTATATTGCAGAACCAGGCAAGTATAAATGCCTATGCAATAAAATTTAGCCCATGCTGCCCAAAACTCGCCTGATCCCTCAGAACCTCAACAAGTCACCCAGCAGCGTCCAAAGGTCAACTCAAAAATCCTAAACCCAATATATTGAGGTATCAAGCGAAATGTACCCAACATTTTGTATATTGTTGTAAATAACTGCCGCAAAAACAGTTGTGCCGCAATAAATTTCTCACCCGCAAACTGCCAACAGGTTTTGACACCGTAATTATACGCGCGGATTTGGTAAAAAACAGACAAAAACACAATTTGTTGTGTAAAAGATATTTTTGTACACAACCTGTGGGGAACCTGTTGATAGTTGTTGGCAAGCTGCGCGGGCGTGGTGCCATCCCATGGAATGGGCGAATTTCCCAAGTTCAGAGTTTAACTTGCTCGGTAAAAAACAGGGTTATCCGGTAGTATTTTGAATTACTTGTCATTGCGAGGAGCGTAGCGACGCGGCAATCCCTAGCGGCGAGATTGCTTCGCTTTGCTCGCAATGACATAAAACATGTTTTCTACAGAGCATTTCCTAATTCCAATTTACGGAAATTGCCCTACAGCACCTTAATAACAATCATGGTGATGTCGTCTTCTTGCGGTTCGCCGCCGCGGAATTTGATGACGGCGTCGTTGACGGCGTCGATAATTTCCGTTGCTGACCGCTCGGTGTTGGCACGGATGATTTCTTCCAGTCGCTCCTTGCCGAACTGTTCGTGTTCGGGACTGCGCGCTTCCCAAATTCCGTCGGTGCCGATTAAGATTACGTCGCCGCTTCCCAGCTGTACCGGTTCGCTGTCGCCGTAGGTCATCCCTTCCATAACACCAAGCATAACCCCGGACGCGGCGCCGAGTTCGCAGAACTTTCCGCTATCTTTTCGCAGCCAAAGGGCAGGGTCGTGCCCCGCCGAGACGCACTTGATCGTTTTATTCGCCGGGTCGAGAATCGCATAGAACAGCGTCAGGAAATGTGACGGATCGGTATCGGCAACGAGGTGTTCGTTTATGTCTTCCATAAGTTTGTCGAGCTTGTCGAAATAGTCGACGGCGTGGGAGCGAAGAATTCCCCGCGCCGAGGCCATCAGCAGTGCCGCCTGAATTCCGTGCCCCGTGATGTCGCCA
>DAOVZK010000051.1 GCA_030635145.1 Planctomycetota bacterium
CCGCTTCGCTTCACCCCCGGCTAAATTCTGGTCAGCCCTTTCGGGCTTAAAAAAACTTCTCGGGCTTAAAAAAATTTCTGAAAACAAAAAAACTTGTATAATAGCAGATCAAAATACCTGCCAGAAAAAAAGGTCACTCACTTTGAGATGGCGTTTCGGCCTTGCCGGATACCGATTTATCCTTGGGTTTTCGCACGGCCGGTGCCCGCAGGGCCAAATCGTCTGTTGCCTCTTCGATCTGTTCGGCTAGCTGCTGCGGGGTAATATCCGGGTTCCAGCGAATAACCAACCCGCGGTGCGCCGTTTCGTTAAAAAGTAACCTCGCGACTAAGCCCATTTGCAAATTTTCAATAGCACCCCCAGCAGCAGACTCACCGGCGGCCAATTTTTCGATTTTCACTAAAACCCCCCGCACCTGCTTTATGTCCGTCGGATATACGAGCGTACCAACTTCGTTGATCGCCCCGCCGCCTGCGAAAAACACCTTGCATTCGCGGGTAGTCAGCCCCTTCTGCACGAGAATGAAACGAAAATCTTCCACGGGAGCGACATAGCGAAATTGTGGGCCGTTGAAAAATTCCAGCCGCTCGATGCGATGCTTAATCGCCCCGGCCCGCTCGAATTCCTGAGCATCGGCAGCGGTTTTCATCTGCTCTCTGAGACTCTGTTGCAATTCGTCGCGACTCCCAGCTGCAAACGCCAACGCCTTTGCGAGAATTTTCCGATACGCGTCCATCGAAATCGTTCCGTCGGATGGGCTGACGCATCTGCCCATTTCGGCGTAGGCGCACTTTTGGCCGTTGGGTGCGTTGCGGAGGCAACCGATGCTGCGGCAGAGATCGAAGGAGTCCTGAATGGCTCCGATAAATTTTTCGGCGTCGCGGGCACTAATGAACGGCCCGACGTAGTCACCATCACCCCCACAAAACTCGCTGCGGGTGCGAGCAAAATGCGGATACGCATCGGAGATATTGATGTGCACAAACCAGGGCGACTTCCACGAGACGAGTTTCTCGTAGCGGGTCGGCCAAATTTGATGGGCGAGGTTGAGGAAAGCTCGGTCGGCTTCAAAAACGCTCCCGCAACGTTTGTAGCGGATGGCGTGGGTTATTTCCCGAAGATCAGGTGTTTTGCGTTTGGTGGTTTTGTTTTCGGGCTGCTCTTCGTGAGGTTCCGCTAACCGCGTTTTGGTCCTAGACCGCATACTGGCGGCGGTGATCATCACGATTGGAGTTGCGTCCTGGTGTTCCAGCAAAACGACGCCACGTTTGGCGGGAATTTCCGCCAGTTGCTCATCCGACACCGGAGGACTTACCTCCAGATGAGCGTCGAACTGTTTTTTCCAGTCGGGCATGGTTATTAGTAGCCCCGCCCCACCTACAACCACATTCCTGTGATTAAGCCCTGAAATACCATCTTGCCGTCTACGAACCCCTGCACCTCGCCTTTGCATCGCCGCTCGCGAATTTCGACCATTTTCCCGATCATTACGATTCGGTCCCCAAGTCCCACGCCGCCGCGGAATTTCACATTGTCTACGCCGCCAAATCCGAGAAAGTCCGTGCGATTAGTTTTGGCCATCACGCAATAACTAACGAGTTGGGCAGCAGTTTCGATCATCATCACACCGGGAAATATCGGCCGACCGGGAATATGCCCGCGAACCCAGAAATCATCATCCTTAACGTCATGATATCCCGCCACCGTTTTTTCGGGATCCAGGGAAACAATCGCATCTAACCGCATGAATTCATAGCGGTGCGGGAGAAGTTTGTAAATATCTTCCTGAGTTGCAACAACGTTGTCAAAATCAAGTGTTTCAATATCCAAATATGGTTTGGGAGGCATTACGAATTATCCTTTTTTACTCTGGTCGTGTATCGCCATAACAGAGCACAAAGGTTAGCAACTATCGAAGCAGTTAGCAACTACAAGTCGTGGCGAAATCGACAATTGGTTGCGTTAAAATACAACGTCTCAGCCAACTGAAGGAGCAAAAACAAGATTTTCAACGCTGTTTGGTGATGTAGTTTTGTGTTTAAGCCCCTGTCGGTGTATAGTCTACGTCAATGACAAAGGCAAAGGACGACAATTGCGGTGTAAAAAGTGGCGGTGCTGGTAAGCCCTCGCAGAACGGCCGTAAAAAATCTACCCACACCGAGCAGAAAAATTTTAATCTGTTCGTTTACGGTACGCTCATGGACCCCATCGTGTTCCGCGCGGTGCTGGGTAAACGATTGATTTCTGATCAACGGTCAGCCGACGGTGTAAATGTCTTCCACGCCGACCGCGCAGTGCTGGGCGGTTACAAAAAGATCAGCCCCGACAACACCTATCTCTACGCCGTGCCCGACAAAGGACATCGCACCAACGGATACATCATTCGCGACCTGCCCCCCGAGTCGCTCCCTGCCCTGAAAACATACGAAGGCAACAACTATTCGCGTAAGCGGGTCAAGGTGCAGACATCACGCGGGTCAGAAGAGGCGGTCGTTTTTATCGGCAAGATCAAGCAACTCGAACACGCCTTCGGGCACACTTTTCGAGACGCCCTGAAGCAGGAAATTCTGCTCGAAAAGAAAATCGACAACGCCATCCGCGAAGCCGAGCTGAAACAGCTGCACACCGATGAAGACCTTTTGCGAAAAGCGGTCGCCGAGCTTAGCGGATCAAAAATTCGCGATATTATCCGCACGCACTTTGAGGGCGGGGGCATCAGCGATTACGCCATTCGCCATTCGCTCACCGACACCCCCCTACCGGACTATGCCCCGCTTCGCGACGACCCGGCAATGAAAGCGTTGGCACCGTATTACCTGAAAATGGTGATTCGGCAGGTTGTGTTCAATCAGTTTGAAGAACGCATCCGCCGCGAATTTCGATACGAACTCGACCATCTCCCGCAGCTGGAAGCTGTCTACGAAAGAGTTCCAAGCTCGCTGGTGGCCCTGCGCATTTTAAACCAGAATCGCACGGTTCTCGATGTCGTCGTCGCCGACAGCCTGGGCGGGCTTGACTTCCAAAGCTCGCACCTCGTGGACTATGTCCGCCACGCCATCGCCGCCTCCGATGCGCTCTACGACCCCAAACCCATCAAAGCGCATCTGGACTTCGTCCGCGAACACATGGGTTTCGGGCACATGCCGCTCGGAGCGGAGCTGGAATTTTCGAATATCGGGCACGAAGTTATCCGCGACCCCCAAGCCCACTCCGTCACCGACAGAATTTACGACGGGTTTATCTACTTCGATACGTTCGGGCTGGACAAACTCACGTGGAAACTCGGGGGGCATATCGACGACCACCACCGCAAGACCCCGGGAGTTCCGCGGCGGGGATTTTTTGAGGTCGCCCTCGGTAATATCTCGATTGAAGCCAATATCTCGAAGCCCATTACCCGCGATCCGTGGATATTGAACCAGCTGATCCACCAGACGCTGCAATTTTACGACGTTACCCCACACAGCGTGCACCTGTCCATGCAGCTGCGCTCGCAGCACCGCCCCGACCGCGACCGAGCATTACCGCTGTCGGTGCTTAAGTGCCTTTTCGCAATCGGCGGTGATCCTATCAAGTCCGAAGACGGATCGCTGCGGATCAGACGTTTGAGCACGGGCGAAATTTTGCGGCTCAAACCCAAACCGAATCTGCTGTTCAGCGAAATTTCCAAACGTTTCAGTAGTGGAAGCGAACCTTATCTCCCTGCCGTCCGGCAAAAATCCAGCGGGGTCTACGTGCAGCAGTTTAGGTTCCTGAGACTTTCGCGGAAGCTGAACTACGAGGCTATCGCGATGGGGCTAAAAGGCATCCAGATAAGCCTCCGCCCGGGAACGTTCATGACGGGTTCGCAGTGGGAACAAAACCGCAAACATCATGACCTGTTTGAAGGGCTGCTTGAATGGGGCAATAATCCAACTGCCATCAGCGAAGCGGACATCGAGGAATTTTTAGGGCATGTGCAGGACGGCTTGATGAAAGAACGTCGCGGAAAACCCGCACACGACCCCGCCTATATCGCATGGTCAATCTCGCAACTAAAAACCAGCCTCAACGAATTCAACAAAGCGTTCAAAGAATCAGGCACCGCTATTTAGTAACTATTGGCTTTGGGTGGTCTGGCGTTGGTGCGGAGGAAGCGAAAGTAAACTTCAATTGTGATGGCCATGATTGGGACTATTGAGTGGGTAATTGTGCTTGTTGTGCGTTTTTTTTGCCATTGAACTTCTTAACTACGAAATAGCAAATCGATGTTACCAAATTTCTTCCAAATCTGACAAATTCTTCTTCGGTAAATCCAATGGGTATATGAGAGCCATCACTGACAAATGTGTAGATAGAAGCAATAGTTTTTTCTTCTTTTGGGGTAACAAACGCATTTTCCTGCAAATATCTCAAGGACTTTCCCCATTTTTTGGAATCTTCCACATTACCTTTGTGCTTTGCTATTGCTCTTACCGTTGTTTCAAGAGCAAGACGCGAGTGAGAAAGGCAGCCATTATAATCTGGTGTTGATTTTCTAAATGCGTCTGATGAATGGTTAATGTGTTTTATTATATCTTCAGCAGAAGGTAAAAATGATGCTTTTAATTCTTTAATGAAATCATCTTCTACTGGCTCAATTGACTCAATGAATGGTTCAATCCTTACTACTTCGTTGTTTTCGACCCTATACCCATCGATCAATAAGCACCTTTCGAAATCATCCCATCTTTCGTCAAATCGGTATCGCGGGCTTACTTTGTTACGTAAATCACCTTTAGTTCTTACAATCTCCCCAATCAAGGTTTCGATTGAGTTCTGGCCAGCCCTATATAGAGAATCGCCAATTTCTACTTGGTCGTACCCCCCACTGAAAACTTCATGTTTTTCCAATAAAATCTGTATAACATCTTGCTCAAACAAGCTCAATATCTGACATAAGGATAATTTTGTTCTCTTCGTGACGATCATATTCACTTTTTCTTAATTGCTCGTGCTATTGTCTCAGCAGCATATTTTGTAAAATCTTCCTCATCTTTATATGTTGCATTTCTGTTACCATTTTTAATTTTTAATCGTGCCAGAGTGTCGCCATTGTTATTTATTAATGTGACTGTCAGCAATTTAAATCCACCACTTCTTAGAAAATGAATTGGGTGTATTAGAATTTTGCCCGTCGAGTTTGTGGGTTCTTTTGTAATTGGTATTGAATAATCATCCTTGAGCATATAAAAAAGGTCGTCGCGTAATTCTAGATCACTAGGCAATTGACCAGACCTAACAACTTTAATATTCCCATCACCCGATGTATTTTTGCTTGTTTCTACAGATCCAGATTCGTAGGCAAACTCAAGCAACCAGCCAGATACCCCTGAAATCTCGCTACTGGAATAAATTTTTGAGTCACGCGATGCACAACCAGAAATTAACAAAAAACTTAACCCAAATAAAAAAACCAATCTTTGCATTATCTCTATCTCCTATGTTATCGAACAATTGATTAAACGGAAAAAGCAAACACAGTACCATTTGGAGTTTTAATGTCCGGCAAACCTAAGACCGCCACATACCCAAGATAATTGTCTGCTGGAAGTGCCGCTAAGGCAAGATTTTTTTAAATGTTCGCGAAGCTCTTACCTTGAAAATTAGAAATTCCGTGTTGGATATTGGATGTTCAGCTTAGGGAATTCATGGCTACCCGGCGAAACGCCGTGTTTCCATGCCACCCAGAAAGAACTGGACCCCCGCTTTCGCGAGGGTGACAAAAAAATCCGTGTCTATCCGTGTTAATCCGTGGTTCTCTTACTCTTCCTATTGCCTAGTCCCTAATCCCTATTGCCTATTGCCTATTTGTCCTATTTACCCTTCTTATCTTTCGCCGTTTCGGAGGGAAGTTTGCCGGTCAGCACATAATCGGCAAGGGTGTGGTAGACGGGCGGAACGCTTTTCTCGGCTTTTAGCATAGTGGCGTATTTCTGTGCGTTAATTTTGTCGCCGAGATTGTAAGAAATATACGTCGCCAGCAAAATCAACGTTGGTTTTTCATTACCAGCCTGAATCGCATTTTCGAGTTCGGCGAAATTAGCTTTGATGTCGTCGTTGGACAAAAATTCCGGCAGGTCGATATGCGTTTCTACCAGCGGAGGGAAAATCTTCAGTGCCGTCGTCAGTTTCTTCGCAGAACTTTCCCATTCGCCCGACCCGAAATACGCCAGGCATCCCCCGAGATACGGCATAGGATTTTGCGACTTGGCGATGGTGGCAAGATCGTACTGGCGGGCAGCCTGATAGTACAACCCCTTACTCAGGGATTCCTTCCCAAGCGTCATATACTGCGAAAAAACGCCAACGGGCTTGCCCGTAAGCTTGTGGATGATAATCCGATTGTTTTTCGTCAGCTCAACATTTCGGGATTTATACGCCCGCCTCATCGGTGTCGCATCAAGTGCGGCGTCAATATCATCGGCATCTTCCGGTAGCGGCGGTGATGCGGGTTTGTTCTTCCGTGTGGGGTCTTTGATACCCATATCTTTTTTTTGTTGTTCGGCATCGCGTTTTTGCTTCAGCATCATAAGCAAATCTACGTATGAGTCCTGATTTGCGGCCGGCATTGTGCGCCAGTTGTTGGTTTGCGACGCTACAACCCGACGACCTTCCAACCCGTCCCATGCACCTGGTTTGGGATCCAACCGTTCCCGACCATCGATGGGTTGGCCCCTTTTCGATTCATCATCCACCATCGGATCTTGGAGAGTATCCAGAGGCCGCTTCGGTTGATTGTACGCGGGAAGGTCTTTATCGAAATCCCGAATCGCAGCTGCGATGTCGCGGCGATCCCCGGATTTCAGCACGCCGTACATCGAGTCACCCCCACGCCGAATCACATGCTCCAGCTCGACTTTTTTGGCCAATTCGGAACCGGGACGTTGGTATGACCGCAGCCCCGGGCTTGGCCTGATTTCCCGCGTGGTAAGTGCCTGACCAGACGACGCCAACGCACCTGCCCGCGGCATGATAGGAGCGTACTCCGCCATCGCGTTAACGTACATTTTGTCCATCGCCGAGCTTGACCGTGGAACAGGTTTACCCGGTAAGGCTAGTGTTCCCTGACCTTCTGCCTTGAGAATCTGACCTGTGCGCAAGGTCGCCCGCAACGGGTCGATGTAGTAAGTGTCTTTCGGATCGTAAAGTTTTTGGGGGCTTCGCAGCGTCGAGACGCCCACAGATTGACGGATGAAGCGGCTGACACCGTTGGTACTGTCACCAACCCTCAGGGAACTCGAAAGCGTAGGTACGTGGCCACGAAAACCTGACAATCCGCGAGATTCCGTCAGGGACGACATGTGCGTGTTTTTGGTGTAGCTGGACGGTACCCTGGAATTATATCCACCGCTACCAGCCTGAGAACTGGCGTCTAAGGCTCGGCCTTGCGTACCGACCTGCATCTGCCCGAAGGAACCGCCCACCAGCAAAAAAACCACAATCCCCGAAATCAATATGTTGCTCTGTTTATTCATAGTAGCACCATCCTATAGCACTGTCCTGAAATTCCTGATAAAAGCACACGCTTCCCACTCTTATATGTCGACAAATCAGCCTCTCACATTGAATTATAGTTCTCCATCACTTGCAAGAACTATCTTTTACCGAAATTTTTCGCGAGTTCTTTTCACAAGTGGCAAAAAATAGGTTCACTCCGGACAGCTGAGAAGCTATCATATCGCCATGATCGAATCTGAAAGCATCAAAGAACTTCTCGACAACCTCAGCGCCCGGATCATTGCAATCCGGGACTCTCTTTGACTTACCTGCGCGTCAGGAAAAGATGGCCCAGCTGGAAGAACTGATGGCCGCCCCGAATTTCTGGAATAATCAGGAATCGGCGCAAAAAACCATCGGCGAACTCAAGGCCCAGAAATCGGTCGTGGCACCGGCACTTGATATGTCTTCACGCATCGAAGATTTGGAAATTCACTTTGAGCTGGCAACCGAAGCCAAGAGCCAGGAAGACTTTGAAGAAATCAGCGAGATGTCGCAAAAGCTGCTGCACGATCTGGAAACCCTCGAGCTAAAAACCCTGCTGTCCGGTGAGCACGATTCGGGAAACTGCTATTTTTCCATCCACGCCGGGGCCGGTGGTACAGAAAGCTGCGACTGGGCGGAAATGCTACTGCGAATGTACCTGCGATATTTTGAACGCGCGGGGTACAAGGCAGAGGAAGTTGACCGCACCGACGGTGAAGAGGCCGGGGTTCGTTCAATAACCCTCAACGTAACTGGATCATACGCATACGGTTACCTCTCCTGCGAACGAGGCGTGCACAGGCTTGTGCGGATCAGCCCGTTTGACTCGCAAAACCGGCGGCACACAAGTTTTGCATCCGTTGACGTTTTACCGGAACTGGACGACGTTGATATCGAAATCGACTGGGCCAAGGATGTGCGTGAGGACACTTATCGTGCCAGCGGAGCCGGCGGTCAGCACGTAAACAAAACCGACAGCGCAATTCGAATCACGCACCTCGAAACCGGCGCCGTCGTGCAGTGCCAAAACGATCGCTCACAGCACAAAAACCGTGCCGAGGCACGAAAAATGCTGGCTGCGAAACTGTACCAAAAACAGCAGGCCCAACGAGATGCGGAATTGGCAAAACTTTACGGCGACAAGGGCGAGATCGCCTTCGGCAGTCAGATTCGTTCGTATGTGCTGTATCCATATCAGCTGGTTCGCGACGAACGCACCGAACTCAAAAGCCCGCACACCGATAAGGTTCTCGATGGGGACATCCAGGAATTTATCGACACGTTTTTGCGGCACAAAACGACAAAGAATAAATAACCATCGCACTTTACCTTTTGAAACGAAAAAGGTTACGAGCATTTCTCCACCGCCGTTGCAATTTTTCGCGCCCGGATTGGCGTACATATTTTTCAAGGTAAGATTCCGCATTTTTTTCCTGTTAATCAAAACTCATCTCTTTTTGACAGGATTACAGGATAGTTGTTTATTTCGGCTTTTGTTTCGCGGTAATAAAGCGTCGAATTTCCAACGCTATCTTACTCATCTTGTTATCCTGTCTAAAAATTCTGTAAACAGTTTTTTTTGGCTCGCGTAGTTTTTTTCGCGAAAATACAAATCGTTACCAAAGTCGCACGTGTTTTTTTCCGATTACATATCTTAGTACGGGGCCTAATTCGGCCTCGGTGGCCGTTCGGGATAAGCTGGTGCACACTTTCCCGGTCGGCTACTATTTTTTATAATCCAATATATCTCTATACCTCAAACACTGTAGTTGTCGCATTTACGGCTGATTTCTCCCAAAAATGCACGAATTGACCAAGTTTTATGTTGTATAAAATCGAACCTCTGATATATTCGTCTGGACATGTGTTAGATTATACAAATGGCGTGTTGATTTGCCTGATGTATTTTTTACTCGTGTTTTGTCTAGTGTACTTTGGTTTAAGTGTTAATTTGAAGCGTTTGACTTCTTACAGGGGTGTATTGTGGTCAAGATAAAAGTTCTTATTGTGGACGATCATACGATCATCCGTCGCAGTTTGAGGTTGCTCATAGAGCAGCGTCCCGAGATTTCCGTCGTGGGCGAAGCCGATGACGGCTGGGCTGCCATTGAGCAAACCAAAATCACCGAACCGGATATCGTGCTGCTCGACATTCGCATGCCGAAACTCAACGGGATCGACGCTTGCGCGCACATCCGCAAAGACTTTCCCGACACCAAAGTTATCGCGTTGTCGATCGACTCCAGCACCGAGACTATCAAGCAAATGTTCCAGGCCGGTGCCAGCGGATATCTTGTCAAGTATTCCGAACCGTCCGAACTATTCGACGCCATCAGCGCCGTGGCCAACGGACAATCGTACCTCCCCCCCGAACTTGCCGGGCCTATAACCAGCGACTACACAAACACCGGCGCGGCAAGGGGGCTATCGACCAGAGAACGCGAAGTGCTACAAATGATATCTGAGGGGATGTCCACAAAAGCGATAGCCGAAAAGTTAAAGCTCAGCATCAAAACCATCGAGACACACCGTCACAATATCATGGAAAAGACCGATCTGTACAGCATCGCCCAGCTCACGAAATACGCCATAAAAATTGGACTCACCTCGGCGTCGATCTAACGCAAAAACGCCCAGTATTTCCCCTAGTATTTCCCGCGGTTTAATTCAGGATAATCCCTATTTCCCCCAGCTGCCGCTTTGCCGATAATTAGACGTAGTCGCATGTGGATGTCATTGATGTCGACGCGCGGTTATAAGTGGTGAAGCTGGTCAACAATGGTAGAAGTGACAACTGAGAAATACCCCCGACCCGCCGGCTTCGCCACTTTTTTTTGCGCTCAGCGAATCCTCTCAGATAGATTTGGAAATCCGGATTAAAGAGAAAATTCACCACAAAAGAACACATAGAACGCAAAGATAGTTTTTGTTTTTAAAATCTAACCCTTTGCGGTTTTTGCGATCTTTTGCGGTAAAATTCTCTTCTCTTGATTCCGAATTCTGAAATCACCGTAAGCTGCACCCTGTATTTTACCCACGTAAAGCATAACCACTCGCAGCTGTCATCTCAATAGACGCCCGAACGATTATTGGGTTCCAACTTTTTGAAATTGCAAAATTTTCCGATATTTCTTGCAAAGCTTTCGAAGATTTGTATAGTGTTTGTTAGGTATCGTCGCGCGGTGGCGATCCGGGTTTTGTGGGTTTGCAATAATTGGGAATTTTACGGGTAACCTCAAAAGGGGTTGAGATGATTTCACGCGTTCACTCGAGCATTTTACAGGGTATCGATTCTGTCGCCTGCGAAGTCGAAGCCGACGTCTCAAAAGGCGGGATGGGCGAGATCAAACTCGTCGGCCTCGCCGATGCCGCCGTCAAGGAAAGCATCTCGCGAATTCTCCCCGCTCTGCGAAACAGCGGATACCATTGGCCCGGCCCGAAAGTCACCATCAATCTCGCACCGGCCGACGTGCGAAAAGACTCCCCCGCCTTCGACCTGCCAATCGCCATCGCGGCGATGCTGGCGGGAAACCAGTTTACCACCGACCAGATCGACGAGTACATCATTCTGGGCGAGCTGGCACTTGACGGGCGGATTCGCCCGGTAAAGGGCGTACTGTCGGCAGCGATGCTGGCGGCGAAGCAAGGTCGGCGTGGTGTCATCGTCCCAGCCGACAACGCACCCGAAGCCGCCGTCGTCGACAGCATCGATGTCATCGGTGTGCGATTCTTATCCGATGCCGTCGGGTTCCTCACCGGCCAGCTGGAACTGCAACCCACAGGCGTCGACCTCGACGAAATTTTCGCTCGCGAGGATTTGTACGACGGAGACTACAGCGACGTTCGCGGGCAGGAAGCCGGTAAGCGGGCGCTGGCGATCGCGGCGGCGGGACATCACAACATTCTGCTCATCGGGCCGCCCGGATCGGGGAAAACCATGCTCGCCAAGCGAATCCCCGGCATTCTGCCTCCGCTGACGCTGGCAGAATCGCTGGAAACGACGCGCATGTATTCGTCCCGCGGATTGCTCTCGCCCGATCAGCCGCTGATGGCTACCCGCCCGGTTCGCACGCCACATCATTCCAGCAGTTCGGCGGCGCTGGTGGGCGGAGGTATCGTTCCGCAACCCGGGGAAATCAGCCTCGCCCATCACGGGGTGCTGTTCCTCGACGAATTTCCCGAATTTAACCGCTCCACGTTAGAGATGATCCGCCAGCCGCTCGAAGACCGCTGCGTCACAATCCCGCGCGTTCACAGCACGCTGAAATTTCCAGCGCAAATCATGCTCGTCGCCGCCATGAACCCCTGCCCTTGCGGATACTACTCCGATCCGAAACGCCAATGCAAATGCTCACCGCGCCAGGTTGAAAATTATCTCAACCGCATTTCAGGTCCACTGATCGACAGAATCGATATCCACGTCGAAGTTCCACCTGTACCCTGGAAAGAGCTTCGCGGGAAAACAACGGGTATCAGCAGCAGCGAGATTCGCAAAACTGTGGTGGCAGCGAGGAAAATTCAACGCGAGCGATTCAACGGATCCGGGGCAACGACCACAAACGCAACGATGTCGTCACGATTGGTCAGGGAATACTGCAAACTCGACGCCGCCGGTGAAATGCTGCTGAAGCAGGCGATGACGGAGATGGGACTGTCGGCTCGTGCACACGACAAGATTTTGCGAATCTCCCGCACCATTGCTGATATGGAAAATTGCGCCGACATCGCCCCCCAACACATCGCCGAAGCCGTCCAATACCGGCGGCTGGATCGAAAGCTGTAGAAGCAGAGTTTTTAACCGCTGTTTCAAAATCTCGATGGGCCGTTTGAGCCGACCTTCCTGAACTTTCCCATGTTGAGACACAAAGAAAATTTACATTTCACACCAAATATGAACTCGCACGTAAGTATTATACTGGACTCAACTTATACGCCAAGCTCTTTGCAGAGAAATTTTTGCGTTATACTTGGCGAAGTCATCAAATCACGTATCAGGCTTCTTACATTCCAATACAACAAGCTGCTGACACACAACAAGCTTTTCCCACTATCAAGCTAGCCCGTAAATTCGAACAAACCCAAAACAAGCGATCGCGTTTCTTCAGCCTCGGCTTGGGCTTTTGACGTTTCAGCACCGCAAGCTGTTGTCGCAGTGCAAGATTCTCAACCACCAAGCTGACCCGAGAGATAACAAATGCGCGAACAATGAAATATAAACACCGAACAAGACCCATTCAAATCCTCCGAAATCACGACGAAAAGGAGGATTTTACCAAGATTCACGGAATAGGGCAATCGTCATAAACCCTTATCAACAAGGGAGGATCGAATTTTCGGTAGTCACAGCTTCGCTGGTATGCGTTGTTGCGAACGAGCATGGACTTTTTTAACACCGCGTTTTTGCTGGTTGGAGTTTCAGTAGCTACTGAAATCATGTGGTATTAACAGGCATTTTTAAAAAATCGCTACCTGTGCTCGACACGAGCGAAGCGTTTACCGATTCTTCCTCGGCGCTCTACAAGCCAATTTCAATCCTAATCTACCCTACCCCACTCTCGTACCGCAAAAACCGTGAACGGTTACGTCAAACCGGCAGTTACACTGTCGCGGATAATCAGAGAGTACGGTAGCACAGAGCGTTGGGTGAGTCGGTTTTTACTAAGATGCGACTCGATAACGTTTGCCGTAATTTCGGCAAGAGTTTCATGGTCTTGAGTGATGGTTGTCTGCGAGGGGGTTGCAAAGCGGGAAAACAGTTTGTGTTCAGAAGCAATTAGTGAAATACCTTCCGGAACACTTTTATTGAAAAGCGATAACGCATAGGCTGAAACAATGCCGGCATTTCCACCAGGACAGAACAGAGCATCTACCTGCTGCTTGAGAAGCTTTCCGATGATTTCAACGTAGTTATCGTCATTTGAAAGAGAAATCAGTTTATCGTTTATCGGCAAATCCCGATTTTTGAGTGCATTGGTTATTCCTTTGTATCGTATGTCGGCGTTTCCACGTCCTGCCTGGCCGTGAATAATACAGCCTATCTTTCTGCAGCCTCGCTCATACAGATGGCCTATCGCAATGTCCATGCCTTGAATTTCATCAGAACGTACGGAATAAACATTTGACGAATTTTCCGGTGCGTCTCTGTCTACCAACACCAGCGGTGCGGAAAAACGATTAGGCCATTTTTTGAAATCATCAGGTTCAGCCCCGATCGCAACCGCCCCGCAGAATTGAATACTGTCAAGGCGTTCTATGTTGTCTTGCGGCAATATTTCAATGCGGAATCCCCGTCGGGGCAGTTCTTTGGTCATGGCCATCATGACCATCTCGAGACAATTGGGAATGGGATATATCTGCTCGCCGGGAATAATAATGACTACGTTTCGCTGCTTGGTTGCCAACCTGGGGTGATAGTCGTGTTTTTTGGCTACGGCGAAGACACGTTCTCGCAACTCATTGCGTATATTGGGGTGATGGCTGAACACACGCGACACGGTGGCAGGAGAAACTCCGGCCAGTTTAGCAATTTCCTGTAACTTCAAAACATTTTCCTTAATATTGATTCATTTTCAATATACCATTTTTTTTACTGAAAACAACTAAAATTTCCTTTGTTGTTTTCAGGAAAAAGGTAAAAATCACATTGTTTTGCAAATTTTGCTATTGTACTATGAGGGAAAGATCAAATAAGGGAACTTTTTATGACTGGAAGTTACATTGTTTTTGAAGAAAGATGCAAGGCTGTACTTAATAAATTCGACATTCCAAGCCTCGAAACCGACGAAGTATTGCTCGAAAATGACTTCACTGTAATCAGTGCTGGAACAGAACGGGCAAATTTGATGGCACTGCCTAATACCGAGCATGATGACTATAAAACATTTTTAAAATTAGTCGCAGCAAAAAAACTTCATGCTCGTTCGCTTATCTCGGAAATTGATTCACCAGAGGCCGCGACAGAAGTTTATGCACGTCTGGCGGAGAATAATAATCCACCGCTGGGCATAGTTTTCGACTGGAATAGAATTAGATAAAAAAACAAAACATAGGAAATAAGATTATGACAGCTATCAAATTTGGAGTTTGCGGCATTGGCCGGATTGGCGTCCAGCATTGCCGGTTCTTTTCTAGAACCCCCGAGAGCTATGAACTTGTTGCGCTTTGCGACCTTGACTCTGAACGGGTCAGTGCCATGACGTCAGAATTCGGCGGGAAAGGTTATTCTGATTTTGCGGCATTTCTGGCTGATCCGGAAATGGAGCTTGCGATTATCGCGACCCCTTCGCTGGATCACGCTCGTAATGCGGCCCAGGCATTGGCGGCCGGAAAAACCGTCCTGCTGGAAAAACCGATCGGAGTGACTGCGGAGGATTACGAACTTCTTGTGCAACTCAGCAAGGACTACCCCGATAAGCTCTATTTCTGCCACAATCACCGTTTTGAGCCAGCGTTTATGAATACGCTCGCGATTATCGACGAAGGATTACTGGGAAATATTCAGGTGGTGAAACTCTGCAAGCATCATCCGTTCATGCGCCGCAACGATTGGCAGATGCGGCTGGACTGCGGTGGCGGTCAGCTCAGTGTTTGGGGTCCTCATCTTCTTGATCAGGGCTTACAATTACTTGGTGCTCCAGTGCGGGATGTGTGGAGTTATCTCCGAGGCATCCTTACGCCTGGCGATGGCGACGATCACGTCAAAATTACGCTTGTGGGTGAAAACGATGTAGCAGCCGAGCTGGAAATCAGCAATTCGGTGGCGCTGGCGGGGCCTTACTGCACGATTTATGGTGATCGTGGTACGCTAAGTTACGAGCAGGATCAAAAAAATATCCATCTCAAATACCTCGCCCCGCAATTCCGTTGGCCAGAAGCTGCTGCTGATGCTGGAATTCCGGTATCTGGGAAACCCTTGTCTGCCGAGCAGGAACTCTCGTGGATTGAAGAGACCCGCAAAGTCGAGCCGGATACAAATATGTGGTCGCAGGTTGAAATCGAGATTGCCAAACATCTGCACAACGCTCTCCGCAACAATATACCGTTTCCAGTCAAGAGCTCTGATGCGTTGGAAGTTTTTCGGGTTACCGAAATCGTTAAAAAACAGAATCCGCAATTCAATTGGATCGGATAAGAACTCCAGGACTGAAATATTATGAAAAAGATCAAGATAGGTCAGATAGGTGTTTGCCACGAACACGCACCCGCAAAAATCAGTACTCTTCGAAATATGCCGGAAATATTTGAAATTGTCGGCGTTGTTGATGACAGCGCTTCCAATGCGGCCAAGTTCGGCGGCGGCGACCTTACGGCGTATGATGGTTTAAAATGGATGACCGAAGAAGAACTGTTAAACTATCCGGGGCTTCAGGCTGTTACGGTTGAAACTCCGAACCTCGATCTTGTTCCGATGGCACTGCGATGTATGGAACGCAATCTTGCGATGCACATGGATAAACCTGGCGGTGAAGACCTCGAACTTTTTAAAAAGTTATTGGACGGCTGTGAGAAACGGAAACTACCGTTTCAGATGGGTTACATGTTCCGCAATAATCTAGCCGTGCAATGGTGCCTGAACGCGATACGTCAAGGCTGGCTTGGGGATATTTTTGAAGTCCAGGCGAATATGAGCCATAACTATGGTGGTGAGGAATATCAGGAATATTTGGGTAATTTCCAAGGCGGTATTATGTTCAATCTGGTATGTCATCTGATTGATTTTGTCATTTCAATGATGGGGCGGCCTGAAGATATTACCCCGTTTTTGAAGTCAACTGTGGGTTTACCCAATACGATAAAGAATAACTGTTTGACTGTACTGGGATATCCGCACGCGACTGTTGCGATCAGAGCTTGCAGCAAAGAAGTTGACGGGTTGAACCATCGACGTTTGACAATCTGCGGAACAAAAGGTTCGGTTGAACTTTGCCCGCTGGAGCGTTTTGACGGCCAACCGTTCAAGATGCAAGTGACATTGCTTGAAGATAATCAGGAATATTCTGCAGGAACCCACATCGTGGATTTCGGAATACAGCAGGACCGTTACATGGACCAGTTTCTTGAACTGGCCAGAATAATTAACGGTGAAATTCAGAATCCTTATACCTATGAACACGATTACCTGGTGCAGGAAGTACTTCTTGCTGCGGCGGGATATATGAAATGAACTAAATCAGAGTTAATCCACCGGCATGGATTGATAGAGTAATCTTTTAAAACCAAACTATTTGAAGGAAAATACTGTATGAAAGCAATACTTATAGATGATCAGAAGAATCTTAACTGGAGCGAAGTGCCTGAACCGGTTTTGAAAGAAGATGAAATCTTAGTTGAAATCCATGCAGCTGCGCTTAATCGCGCTGACCTGATGCAGCGAGAAGGAAATTATCCTCCACCTCATGACTGGCCTGAATGGATGGGGCTTGAAGCGGCTGGTGTGGTTCTAGAAGCTCCCGAAAATGGCAGATTCAAACCCGGTGATAAAGTCTGTGCATTGCTTGGCGGTGGCGGTTATGCTGAAAAAGTTGCAATTCCAGCTGATATGGTTTTGCCGATTCCCGATGGCCTCTCAATGGTTGAAGCTGCAGCCATTCCCGAAGCATTTGCAACCTCCTATTTGAATATTTGCGTGGAGGGTGGAATGCAATCAGGTGATACTGTTTTCATTCAGGCTGGGGCGAGCGGACTTGGCGCGGCGGCGATTCAGCTGGTAAAAACTATGGGCGGAAAAGTTATAACAACAGTCGGCAGTGAACAAAAAGCTGAATTTGTGCGCAAATTAGGTGCCGATATTGTAATTAATCGCAAAACCGAGGATATAGTCAAAGTTTTAACGCAAAATCCGGTTGATATCGCGATGGATTGTGTTGCAGGGGAGAATCTCGGGGCGTGCCTGGAGCATGTGAACCACGGCGGCCGCTGGATCGTCATCGCCACCCTCGGGGGTAGTATGACGCAGATTAACATGAATAAATTTTTTCGCCAGGGAATAAAACTTATCGGCAGCACTTTGCGAAGTCGCAGTAGTGAAGTAAAAGGTAAAATTCTAGCAAGACTGGAACAGAATCTCTGGAGTAAATTTTCAAACGGCGATATCAAACCGCTGATTCATGCCATTTTGCCGGTGACTGACGCGGAAAAGGCGCATGATATATTGCAGCGTAATGAAAATCTGGGAAAAGTAGTGCTGAAAATAACGGAGAGTTGATATGGAACTTGAATTTA
>DAOVZK010000010.1 GCA_030635145.1 Planctomycetota bacterium
AGGTCATGACGATCTCGCCGCAGCTGGCATTGCTTCGGCTAGCCGAAGCAATGTCGCACATGTATACTCTACCGTCAATCATTGGCGGTAGATATAAGATACAAGGTCATGCAACTTGTTGCATGACACAGATTCATTGGAGCATCTTAATTGCCATGCAACAAGTTGCATGACCGAGCTTTGGAGTTCGAATTTGAAAGATTCGATATTGTTTAGGATTTCGGGTTTAGAAATTCGCATTTAAGCCGGTGCCGTGGTTGCGGTTTTTGCAACCACGCCGGACGACTAAAAAATCGCGTAGAGAATTACGAACATGATGATTCCTGCGACGGCGAGGATGATCCACCACATCGGGCGCCGGGTCAGCGCCGATTCGTCCTGCCCCTCGACGATCCAATCTCCGCAGGCGGGGCATTTTTGTGCATACTCGCTGATCATTGTTCCGCAGTGCTGGCAGGGGACAAGTTCGGAGTTGTCGTCGAGCAGATCGGCATCGGTTTCATCGTCGGGGCCTTCGTCAACTCCATTGTTGTCGTCAGTAAAATCTTCGTTCCAGTCGGTCATTTTTTAGTAACCATTCACAGAAAAATTTTGACAGGATTACAGGATGAAATCTGGGTTTAAACATCCTGTTAATCAGGATTAATTTACATACGAATTTGTTTTCGTGACAATGGTGCTTACAGTTAACACATAATAGCTTTTGTTCCCGTTTTCTTTTCAATAATTTATAGTTAATCCTGTAATCCTGTCAAAAAAAAGATTTTGGGCAGATTGACAGGACAAAGAATGCCAGCGCTTACATTTTTTTGAGCATCAGTTACAAAGCTCCGTCACAAGTTGCTGCATTGCCGGTCTCGCGCCAAGCCCGGACTTCATTCCAAGGTCGGCGGCGATCAGGCGCCGCATGTCTTTTTGCAGCTTCGCCCGCGAGCGCCGCTTGAGCATATCCGCAAATTCGCGCTGTCCGTAAAACACCCTCGCCGCCTTCATCGCAAACTGCGGGTTGTCGCCCGCTTCGATTTTCTGCTGCACCTGCAGCGCCCTTCTGATATGCCACGCCAATTCGCCCAGCAGCATAAACTCGGTTCCGCGTTTCAGCAACGCCGAATTCAGCACACCTAAGGCTCGCTTGAGGTCACCACACGTAATGGCGTTGGAAAGTTCGAAGGCTTCGGGTGCGTGGGTGGCGGTAACGATAGCTGTCAGGTCGTCGGGGGTAATCTCAGGGCGGTCAGTAGTGTAGGCGAGAAGTTTTTCGAGCTCGTTGGTAAGATCGGCGAGATTTTCTCCGATGAACTGCACGAGCAGGGCGGCGGTGTTATTGTCGATTTTTTTACCGTCGTTTTTAACGTAATCGCGAATCCAATTTGTCAGCTGCGCCCCGGTCGGTGTCGAACAGTCGACGACCTCACCAACGGTCGAAAGTTTTTTCGCAAAGCGGGTGCGTGAGTCGAGGCTGTCGACCATAAGGATCAACGTCCCAGCCGTCGCTGGTGCATCGAGATATTTTTCGAGTCCTTCGCGATTGGCGGAGATAAACGCGTCGGCATTGCGGACGATAACTACGCGGTGCGGGGCAAGGAACGGCAGGGTGCGAAGCTCGTCGAGAATTTCCACGAGCGCCGCGTCGGAGTCGAATGTTCCGAGGCACATTTGCGGATCGGCATCGCCGATGAGTTGCGCGACGATTCGCCGGCGGGCCTCGTCGCGGAGACGAGAATCTTTGCCATTTAAGACGTAAACAGGTTTTGCGTCGGTGCCCATGCGATTTCCTGATTTGGCGGCGGGGTTCGCAAAACCGGCATCACCGCACACTCTTTCCCGGTTTCAGTCCGTTAGATACGGCGCGGCAGCGGCCAAAGTTTCACCGCACCAGACACACCAACCGAACGCTGTTTATTTTATCATCGCTTCGCCGCGCTGCAGCAGTGCCTTTAACGCACGCAAAATTTTCGGGGGCAGCGAATAGAAAATTTCTTTGCCGTTGCGGCGTGTGGCAACGAGGTCCGACATTCTCAGCAAGCCGAGATGTCGCGATACCGTGGGTTGACTCATTTTCAGCTTGCGGCAAATTTGGGTGACGTTGAGTTCGCCTTTGAGCATCTCGACGGTGATCTTCAGGCGGGTAGGGTCTCCCAGAATCTTAAACAACCGGGCAAGCAATTCTATTTGACGTTGTCGACTAGCCATTATTCCTTCCACTTCCAAGCATCGTATGTCCGCGAGAACCAAGCCACCGACAATACATCGGTGCGTTTATCCTTTGCAGGACATACTGTGTTTATAGGTTGCGTTTTTTACGCTCCGGCCACACATCAGGACACACTACCAACACAATGCACAAAAGTCTCACACAGCAAAGACGACTTTCCAACAACAAACACGAACCGGAAAATTTTTATTCCCTATCCGATTTCCCACCTACAACCGCAATAGTTCCGATTCAAAAGCGTTACAACATCGCTTAATTCGTTACAGGCTGCCAAGCGGCACACGGATTTTACGACTACATCTGTTTCCGACGATACATAACGTAGAAAACGATGATCGCGATCAGCAGTCCGATCAACAACAACTGCCACCACTCGATAATTCCACCTTCGCCAAACACCTTAGCAAGCATATTCGCATTAACCATCTTGATCTCCTTCTGAACGTTTAAATTTCGTCGCAACACTGTAATCAAAAAATTTACCGGCACTAACCAGCAACTCGTGTTACACACTTCAGATAGCGGGCACCGGCCCGACAAACTAGCGGCGACTGGATTCGAACCAGTGGCCTAGGGCTTATGAATCCCTCGCTCTAACCAACTGAGCTACGCCGCCACTCATACCCCAATCGCACGTGTCGACCAGGAATAACCATCAGACCATATCTGCTGATAGTTTGGCTTTTTGAGAAACAAAAATCAAGTGTTTTTAAGCGCTTATATAAAAAACCGTAAATTTTCTTATCGTCACCCACAGGCTGGGGGCCGATAAAATTTCCCCTCCGGGCCTATCTTGGCGGTGTGGTGGATGGCACAAGTGAGAATTTTTCCATATTTGTCGAATACCAAACCGCGTACAATGTGTTTCCGCAACATCGCCGGTTGCGGGCAAATTTCAGCCGCGTTTTTGATGCCATCAAAAACGCTCATCATTCATACATGGATTAACCGATGAAGTATACGTCACAGCACAACGCTAAAACCTCACTATTAACCAATTGGCGTGGGATTGTCACCAGCGTGCGAACCCGCGGATTGATGGTTGTGATTTTGGGAGCGGCGATGCTGGGTGCAGGTGCGATGTTGCTACCAAGCCCGCGCGGGCATGGAACGCACACGCAGCTGGGGTTGCAGTCGTGCGGATTTCTGACACGAACGGGATACCCGTGTTTCGGATGCGGAATGACGACATCGTTGGCGGCGATGACACACGGGCAGATCGTCTTGGGATTCCAAGCCCAGCCGTTCGGGGCCGTGGTGTGTATCGCGGTTTTTCTGGCGGTGCTGCTGGGAGCTGCACAAACCGTCAGCGGAAAAAACATTTTTCGGACATTCCGCCCACGAGTGTGGTGGATTTGGATTATCGTAGCGGCCTGGGCGATTGGCTGGGCCTACAAGGTAGCTGCGGGCCTCGCAGCAGGACAGTATCCGACAATATGAAAACATGCAGGAAAATATTCAGGGACGTATTCGGAAACAAATTCGGGAACAAATTCAGGATTTCACGGGCGGGTCTTTTGTTTTTGCTGACGAGTGCATTGGCGGTGGGTGGATGCAAGCAGCTCGGGGTGCTGCTATATATGGGCATGCCCGCGCAGACAAAAGACATCAAGGCCGAGTTTTCCGGGCTGAAAAATCACAGCATCGCCATCGTGATTTACTGCGACGAGGAAACCCAGTACGAAAATCACGAGGTGCGAATGACGCTCGGGACAGCCATCGCCCACCAGCTGAGACGAAATGTCAAGAAAATCAAGGTCATCAAGCCCGGGGTTGTTGCACGATTTCAGGACGAAAACCTCCACTGGGGGTCAATGCACAAATGGCAAATGGCTGCAAACCTCGACGCCGACTACGTGCTGTTCATTTCGCTGATTCAGTATAGCATGCGGGTTCCGGGTCAGGTTTCCGGGTTCCAGGGGCGCATCACCGCCGAACCGAAACTTTACTCCCGCACCGACAAAGACGACGAGCCGGTCTGGGAGGCCGGAGACATAATGGAAGTCGTATTCCCCAAAGTACACGCATCGTACGACGCCCGCAACGAACCGAAGATTCGCTATCAAACCGAGGTTCTGTTTGCAGATCAGCTTGCCAAGTGTTTCTACGACTACACGATCGAAATCAAAGAGGATGATGCCGATGAGAAATAAATTTTTGCCGCGGTTCGATCTGTCGTTTTTGTTGCTGCTTGCAGCGTGCACGTCGATTGGTGGATGCGGTGGGTTCGGGTGGCTCGCATCGTGGCTCCCACCCGATGCCGTCGACGCCCTCTACGAATTTCCCGAAGATGCAACCGTTTTGGTGCTCGTAGATGATCCAGCAGGCCTCGGGCGAGACGCAACCATTCTGCACGACTTGACCAGTGCATTGAACGATCAGCTACGGGATCACAAAATTGGCAAGAAAGTCATAGCGCAGCGGAAATTGCTAATCGAAATGTCGCGAACTGCGTCTTTTCATCAGCTATCTATTGCGGATATTGGCAAGCGGCTAAAGGCAGATGTCGTGCTGCATGTGAAAATCGATGAGTTCGGGTTAAAGGACAATAGTTTGTCGCCGATCTGGCACGGTCAGTTGGGCACGACGGTCAAAGTTGTCAGTATCGCCGACGGGCGACTCTGGCCGAAAGATCGTCACAGTGGATATATCATGCCCGAGATAAATTCTCCTCGTGAGTCTGACGACGGTAGCAAGCGCATGGGCGACAAGATTACGTCGCGTATGGCCAAAAAGATGGCCGACAAAATCGCCAAGCTCTTCTACAAACATCCTGGTAAGGCTCACGAAGAACTCCCCGACGAAAAACCAATCTAACGGCCCCGATGAGATCAAGCGGGGTGGTGTGATTGCCGGTTAGAGCGTTTTGAGGTTGAGATGCGATTGTACTGCGTTAGTGAGGACAAGGTTGTCAAGGACGCTGAAGCAGACATAGTAAGCTATGTCGATGCAAGCGGACGCAGACAAACGCCGCCGCAGCTAGCAGGACGGTTGCAGATCAAGCTTAAAATGCTCTAGGTGCGCAAAAAAATACGGCCGGGCGTCCTGCCCGACCGCGTCACAACCACAAATCATCCATGAAGTGTTTGTCTCGTTCCACGCCACCGTTCTGCACCACGGCGGCGATCATTTTTCAAATTGCTTTGTAGAAAACATGGTTATTCCGGGAGCATTTTAAGTTACTTGTCATTGCGAGGAGCGTAGCGACGCGGCAACCGGCAACGCCGGTGGTAAATAACCCCTAGCGGAGTGGGCGATGTGAGTCGCGATATTTATTGCCTCCGCTGCTAGCGGCGAGATTGCTTCGCTGCGCTCGCAATGACATAAAAACATGTTTTCTACAAACCATTTTCAAATTTCAAATACGCGTTAGCTAAAAAACGTTAACTCGCTATGCCAAGCGGCCACGGTGTCTCAAATACGCATTAGCTAAAAATAGCGACGTTGGCCTCTCAAATACGCGTTAGTTAAAAAGTCCAGCCGATGGCGAAGCTGAACATTTGTGTATCGTCGTCGGAGCTTTTGACGAGCGGGAACCCAAAGTCCAACGCCAGCGGCACGGGGCCCATAAACGGAATCGTCACTCTTATACCGACACCAGCTGAGACGCGGTAGTCCGTAATTCCAAAGTCCGACTCAACCGTACCACTGTCGAGGAAGACAACACCGCGAAGTTTTTCGCCAACCAACGGGAACGAATATTCCGTTCCTAAAAACAGCATCATGTCGCCGCCAATGGGGTCGTCGCCTTTGGCGCCGCTGCCACGCACGTGGCCTCGCGGGCCAATTCCGCGATAGCTAAATCCGCGAATCGACCCAAGCCCGCCACCGTAGAATTTTTCGAATACCGGTGCATCGCCGACGATTTGCCCGAACGATCCGCGGGCTGCCAGAATATGTTTGCGATCCAGCGAGTCTACATACAGCGTCTTGTAGTATTTGTAGTTGACGTTGAATTTTCCGAACGTCGAGGTTCCCAGCACCTGTTCGTAGCTGAAGTCGAACCGGTCGCCGCGTGACGGCATCCAGCGCGAGTCTGTCCGGTCGCGAACCAACAATCCGCGGAAGCCCAGAAGCGTGTGTACCCCGCGATCGTCCCAGATTTCGACATCGGCACTCTTGCCGACGGACATGTTGACGTTTTCGAAGCGGGTCGAAATCTCACCGTACCAACGGTTCTTGAAGGTGTGCCCGAAACTGCCCTGCACGCCGAGCCGCGTGGCATCGTAATGTTCGTATTCACGGTTATAGACAAATCCCTTGATGCCCAGCGAGTACGGCAGGTCGAAGATGTACGGAGTGTACCACCCGACGGTGAACCGCATAATTTCCGTACCAGGCTCAGCCGACATCGAGAAAGTCTGCCCGGCACCTTTGAAGGTTTGCGGTTTGGTTAAATCTTTCCACGAGCCAGGCCAGGCCAGGATGTCGAAGTTGCGCTGCTTGATTGAGATATTACCAAATAGCCCGCTGTTCGAGCTGGCGCTGATGCCCATCATAACGTCCGCGGTTTCACCTTCGGTAACCTGAACCAGAATATCCTTGTAACCTTGGCGGGGCGTTTTGACGGGCGTAATGTTGACGGATCCGAAGAGTTTCGTGTCCTTGAGACGATTTTCGCTGTTTTGCACGGCGACGGTATCGTACAGCTGTTCGGGATAGTACGTGCAGACACGGCGGATAACGCGTTCTTGTGTAACATCGTTACCCTGAATGCGAACCTCGCCGATACGGTACTGGTCGTTTTCTGTAACGACGAAAATCATATTCAGCAACGCCGGCTGGCCCCCGTCGAGGTCCTTGGCCCAATCGGGAAGAACAGCCGTCGGCGACAAAAACTGCTGCTTCGCTTCGACCCGCGCCTCGATATACCCAACTTCACCGTAGGCTGCCTCGATCCGCTTCTGGTCAAACCGCAAAACTTCGCCCGTGAAAAACGAACCCGGATGAAACTGCAGCCGGTTAACTAAATCGTCGCCCTTAAAAACGGTATTACCCTGAATGATAATTTTATTGATGCGGTACCGCGGGCCTTCTTTAATGATGAATGTCACGACGACTTTTGTTTTGTCGTCGGAGAATTTCAGCTCGCGATCGACATCGACATCGAGGAAGCCTTCCTGAGTGTAGGTGTTGCGAAGCAGGGTGACGTCGCGGTCGATTTTTTCCATATTCAACGCACCGCTGATGAACATCAACCACTTGGCCTTGGTGTTGGTTTTCATTTTCAGGCTGAAATTCCCGAAGTAATGGTTCCCGTCGAACTTCACCTTCGTGATGATCGTCTTGGGGCCTTCGGTGATTTTCAGCAGCAGCTTGTTTTTGGCGGCAAGTTGCTCTTCGTCAACGGTGACGGTAGCGAAGTAGTATCCATCGTTTTGATACTTGGTAATAATCGCCTGTTTGGCGGCCTGCACGCGTGCTTTGTTGCGCGGGTCGCCCTGAGCGATTGGCAGTTCGTTTAGCAGCTCAGCTGCGGTGAACGCCTTGCTGCCCTCGATTTGAATGTCCGCCAGCACCGGGCGTTCGGTAACGATAAACGTTACGATCACCCCGCTTTTGGTGTTTTCTTTCGTCGCCTCGACTTGGCTGAATCGCCCGGTATCCATCAAGCGGTCGCGGTCGGTTTTGACGGTCTTCTCATCAAACGCCGTACCGACGCGAGCCTTGACATTGCTCAGCACAGCTGCCCGCGACAGGCGCTGATTACCCTTGACATTGATTTTGCTTATCGTGTTTGGCGCGGCGTAAAGCGGCGCAACTAAGCATACACACACACCAACTACAACGATTCCCAGAAACGTCTTATTCACACTATGCTCCCAGATGTGGCCGACAGTTCGACCGTTCATAAACCTGACCAAAGTGCGAAGCTAAACATTTGCAGGGTGGAAGTCAATGGCGTTTCCCAGGCCCCGACGGGCTGTCGCGACTGGCGGGGCAGCGGTGATTTTTTCCCTCACCGACGAAAGGCCCCACAACATCACGCCCTGGTGATAGTTACGTGATTTTTTTTGCTGTTCGCCAAATTTTGCCAACAGGGCGGGGTGGCGGGCGGTTTTTTTTGAAAATTTTGCAAAATTTGCCACGCCGCCGATTTCCGTAACACCAGCTTACGCGGTTATTTCTGGACGCACCCCCACCAAGCCGCTATGATGCCGTGATGCTTGGTATTTCGCTGCAATCCGGGAGCAATGGCAATTGTATCTACATAGAGGCGGGGGGTGTGCAGCTGCTGTTTGATGCCGGCATCAGCGGTAAGCAGGCGGCGCTGCGATTAGAAGCTCACGGCCGTGACATTAGCAAGGTCGATGCGATGTTCATTTCGCACGACCATACCGACCACGCCAAAAGTGCTGGTGTTTTTCAACGCAAGTTCGCCGCGACGATGCATGTGTCGGGCAAAACGCTCGCAGCCTCGCAGCGGCACGGATTGGGTACGCTTGAGTGCGTGCAGCATTTTCATACGGGTGATACGGTGCAGGTTGGCGGGGCGAAAATCGAAACGATCCCCACTCCGCACGATGCCGCCGACCCGTGTGCGTTTGTAGTCGAGGCCGACGGTAAGCGGCTGGGCATTTTGACCGACCTTGGATATTCGTTCGATTCGCTCGGTGATGTAATCGCATCGCTCGATGCGGTTTTTCTCGAGAGCAATTACGATCCGCAGATGCTCGCCGACGGGCCGTACCCGGGATTCGTCAAGGCCCGCATCAGTTCCGACCGCGGACATATTTCGAATCAGGATTCGGCGGCGCTGCTGGGTAAGTTCGGCAGCCATTTGCAATGGGCATGCCTGGCCCACCTGTCGGAAAACAACAACACCCCGCAGCTGGCGATGCAAACCCACCGCGAACTCCTCGGCCCGGCCGCGCCAATAATCGTCGCCCCCAGACACAGCGCGTCACAAATCCTCCACGTCCACTAATAAGTGGATTTGAGGCGAAAAAGTATAAAAAGGGTTGATTTTTTATACTACAAAGGTATAATTATTATACCATGAGTTTTGAATTTGATCCCAACAAAAGCAAAAGCAACAAACAGAAGCACGGTATCGATTTTGTCGAGGCCGAGGCGTTATGGGACGATCCCGACTTGATTGAAATACCGGTAAAGGCGGTGGATGAACCTAGATTTCTGGTTATCGGAAAAATTCTTCAAAAACACTGGTCGGGATTTATCACCTACCGAAATGGAAACATTCGAATTATCTCTGTTCGCCGGTCGCGACAAGAGGAGGTAGACATTTATGAAAGCTAAAGATTTAGACAAAAAGTTTGACGAAGGTAAGAGTATTAAAAAATATCTCGATCTTTCAAAAGCTCGCAAACCCGAGCAGGAGCAACGGAGAATCAATGTTGATTTTCCCGTCTGGATGATTCAGTCGCTAGATAAGGAAGCTCGCCGGCTCGGTGTGCCCCGCCAATCGATCATCAAAGTGTGGATCGCCGAACGCCTTGGCGAAGAAGTGGTGGCGTAAACCCACCGCGAACTCCTCGGGGCGGCCGCGCCGATAATCGTCGCCCCACGACACACCGCGTCACAAATCCTCCACGTCCACTAACCGCACGCCGGCTCGCCTTATAGATCGTCCAGCATGTGCCCGAGTTTGTTTTTTTTGGTGGTGAGATAATCTTTGCTGTGTTCCCCAGCTGCGATTTGAACCGGCACGCGTTCGACGATTTCCAGGCCGAACCCGCCAAGCCCGAAAACCTTCCGCGGATTGTTCGTCATCAGCCGCAACTTTCGCAGCCCTAAGTCGCGAAGAATCTGATTGCCCACCCCGTAGTCGCGCTGGTCGGGCTGGAACCCGAGATGCAAATTCGCCTCGACCGTGTCCATGCCTTCCTCGATTTGCAGCTTGTAGGCACGCAGCTTATTGATAAGCCCGATGCCACGGCCCTCCTGTCGCATGTAAACGACGGCGCCTTTCCCGGCGGCGACAACTTCGCGCATCGCCGCGTGCAGCTGATCCCCGCAATCGCAACGCAACGACGCAAAAACGTCGCCGGTGAGGCATTCGCTATGAACGCGAACCAGCACGGGTTCGTCGTGTACGATTTGATTTCCGTCGGCGTCGTGCTGGCCGACCCCGCCGTAGCAAAGCGCCACGTGCGGATGTTCGTCGACGAGTGACGTGTAGGCAATCGCGCGAAAAACTCCGGCGGCGGTTGGTAAGTCGATTTCGACTTCGCGCTTGATAAGGTTCTCGGATTTCAGCCGGTGCTGCACGATATTCGCGACGGAGCACATTTTCAGGTCGTGCTCGGTGCAGAATTTGTCGAGATCGTCGCGCCGTGCCATCGTGCCGTCTTCTTTCATGATCTCGCAGATCACCGCTAGCGGCGCGGCACCGGCGAGTTTGGCGAGGTCTACCCCGCCTTCGGTTTGTCCGACGCGAAGCAGCGTTCCACCATCGACAGCACGCAACGGAAAGATATGGCCCGGCCGCGCGAAGTCCGCCGGTTTAGCATCGTCGCGGGTGGCGAGTTGGATGGTAAGTGCTCGGTCGGCGGCGCTGATGCCGGTGGTGATACCCTCGGCGGCGTCGATGGTGACGGTAAACGCGGTGCTGTATTGCGAGGTGTTATCGGCGGCCTGGGGGTGCAGTCCGAGCGAGTTGGCTTTTTCGTTGGTCATGGGCAGGCAGATGAGTCCACGGCCGTGAGTGGCCATAAAGTTGACCATTTCGGGCGTCGTCTTGTCGGCCAAGGCTACGAGGTCGCCTTCGTTTTCGCGCGACTCGTCGTCAACCAGCACAATCATTTTGCCTTGCTTTAAATCGTCGAGAATATCTTCTATGGAATTCACTGTCTTACCTGTCCGGGATTTTTTAACTTTTTTAACTAATGTTCCTTATACGAATTTTGGCAATCCCCAATTTGACACGAAGTCAACAAAGATAGAGTCTATGCTGTCGAGTAGCGTGCGGGGCATCAGAGCTATTTTTTACCGCCGTGCTTTTTAACCTCGATGATAAACACAACCGCGCCGCCAATGAGGGCAAAACCCAGAATAATGCATATCCACATAAACATGTCTGAGTTTACGAGCAACGGGTTTTTGGCCGCTTCTTCAGGAGCGATGTTGCTCCTCATCCAAAACGTCAACCCCGCAATCGCCCAGAGTATAAACCCCACTCCGCACAGGGCTGGAATTGCAATTTTGCGGAACTGCATGTGGTTTGCGTGCATCCGTTGATAGGAAAATTTCTGCTGCGTCGCCTGCCTTACCGGTACGCGCCTCGGTGTTTTCGTTTCACCCCCGCCATGGTTCGCATTCAGATCGACCGCTTGATGCGCATCGGTAGCTTCGGGGACATAGGCGTCAATGTCCTCGGCGGACAACGCTCGCAGGGCGGCGGTGTCGTGCAACTTATTTTTTTCATAGTTCTGCAATGTGGCGTACTCCTGGGTAACGCAAAAATCAATCGCTGATGCATTTGTGCATCGCGATCAGCCGAAAAATTTGCTATAACCGCGGTCAGAAACGACAAAAGCACCGACTGTAGTAGTATACAGCATTTTGATGTGCAAAACTACTTTATTTCACGGGAGATATGCAATGGTTCGACGAACTCCGATTGCCGACGGGCGCTTTTATCCGGGCAGTCCCGCCGACTGCCGCCGCGCCGCAACAGACCTGCTGGAATCTGCCACACTTCCGAGCAACCTACCGAATATGTGCATCGGTGGGATTGCCCCGCACGCTGGGTGGATGTTTTCCGGTGCGCTGGCGGCGATGACATTAAAGGCGTTGCTGGGCGGGACTGATGGCAGCGACAATACTGAAAAAACCGTGGTGCTGTTTGGTGCAGACCACACCGGCGTGGTGCAGGTGGGCGAGGTTTTCCCCGCCGGGTGCTGGGAGACCCCGCTGGGTGATGTCGCAGTCGACGAGCAACTTGTAACTGGGCTGTTGGAAAGCGACGCGTGCGAAGAGTTGCTGCGATCCAATCCCGCTGCCCACAAGCACGAACATTCGCTCGAGGTTCTGCTGCCGCTTATCGCGACGATCGCGCCGGGGGCGAAAATTCTTCCGATTGCAGTACCCCCAAACGCCCGCGCCGTCGACATTGGCTGTGCGGTTGGTGCGACGATTCAGCAGTTGGGACGTGGCGGTGATGTGGTTATCGTCGGCAGTACGGACTTGACGCATCATGGCGGGCATTTCGGATACGTTGGTGGTAGCGGCCGCGAGAGCGAAGTCTTCGCGCGCGAAAATGACCACCGCCTCCTGGGAATTATCGAGGCGATGGACGCCGGTGCGATTATTCCCGAAACGACGCGCAACCACAACGCCTGCGGGGCCGGTGCCGTCGCCGCCACAATGAGCACCGTGCAACAGCTGGGCGCGACGCAGGCGAAAATTCTCGGTTACACCAACAGCTACGAGGTTCTGCACGGTGATGCAGACAGCCCCGACGATGCCACCGTCGGCTACGCGTCGGTTGTGTTCGCGTAAAAACGGGTAACCATATCACACAAAATTTTGACAGGATAACAGGATCATACTTATTTTGGATTTGGGAATTCGGATTTCGGAGAAGAATCCACCACAAAAGAACACATGGAACGCAAAGATGGTTTTTTATTTTTTATAAACCTTCTCTTTCGTGTTCTTTGCGATCCTTCGCGGTGAATTTTCTTCTCTTACTGAATGCTGACAACTTGATTGACAGGAAAAAGTTTGTAGGTCATGCAACTTGTTGCATGACACAGATTCATTGGAACATTTAAATTGCCATGCAACAAGTTGCATGACCTACCAGACTGGACGCTGCCTTACGCGCGATCCCCGAACCATTTTTGCGCCCAGTCGTCGCGGATAACACTTAGCGGCACGCGGGGGACACCAAGCGGCGTGTCGGGTTTGCCCAAACCGTGATAATCCGATCCGCCGGTGACCAGCAAATTCAGCTCGCGGGCAAAATCGAGATACAATCGCGTTTGCTCGGGTGTGTGCTGCGAGTGGTAGCATTCGAGACCCGTCAGCCCGACGGCGATAAGCTCTTTCAGTAATCGCCGCAGTTGCGCCGAGTTGCAACACCGCAGCTGCGCGGGATGCGCGATAACCGCTGCCCCGCCGCTGTCGACGATCCCCGTAATCGCTTCGCGCGGAGTGAGACGTTCCTTATCGACGAAGGCAGGTGCGTCGCCACCGAGATAGCGATCAAATGCCTCCTGCGTAGACTTGGCAAAGCCCTTATTGACGAGCACCTTTGCCATGTGCACCCGCCCGACGATGCGTTCGTCAGGATTTTGCGAACCGGGAACCTGCTGCAATACATCGTCCATTTCGATATCAATTCCCAACGACTGGAGCTTGGCGATGATTCGCGGGTTTCGCTGCTCGCGCTGTTGGCGAAGATGGCGGCACAGCTTTTTCAGTGACGGTGAGTCGGGGTCGACACCCAAACCCAGGATATGCATGATTCCGCCCGGGTTCTCGGAAAACATCGCAGAAATTTCGATGCCCGGGATAAGGTGCAGCTGCGGATATCTTTCGGCTCGGGCGACGGCGGCGGGGAGGCCTGTTGTCGTATCGTGATCGGTTATCGCAACGGCGGCGAGTTTTCGCCGGTCGGCAAGGTCGATAAGGTCGCTCGGTGATACGGTTCCGTCGGAGGCGGTGCTGTGCGTGTGCAGGTCGATGAGGCGTCGCGGATGTTCCATGTGCAGCAATTACCTTTGGCGTTTGACGGCGATGGCGGTGAGGTCGTCAGCCTGCGGTATCCCGTGGCAGAATTCCATGACGCGGGTTTGCAGCGTGTTGATGATATCGGCGACGGGGTCGTCGCGGTGCTGGCGGATAATTTCGTGCATACGTTCGGTGCCGAACATTTCGCCGCTGGTGTCGGCGGCTTCGAAGAATCCGTCGGTCGTTACGATCACCATGTCACCGGGTTTGAAGTTGACGGTTTCTGTCGCGTCGTAGTCGGCGTCATCGAGTACGCCAAGCGGCAGCCCGGTGGCGGGTTCTTCGCGGAAGCTGTCGGCGTCGTAGTCGTAGATAATGATCGGTCCGTGCCCAGCTGAGGCGTAGGTGAGGCTGTTGGCGGTTGGGTTCATCACACCGAGGAAGCACGTCACGAACGATGCGCTGCTCAGGTCGGCAGCCAGCAGGTAGTTTACGGTTTCGAGCATTTTTGAAACGTCGGCGGACTTGTCGGTGCTGAGGTGGATGCTCGCCCGCAGCATGGCACGCATTTCGGCGATCACCAGGGCGGGGCCAATTCCGTGCCCGGTGGCGTCGGCAACGACCAATGCTTCTGCGCCGCTTTCCATCGTGATGAAATCGAACATATCTCCGCCGGTTTCGTCGGCAGGGTCGCTAAGCCCGGCGATGTCATAACCGTCGATGTCCGGCGGGGCGTCCGGGAGCAAGCCCTGCTGAATGTCGCGCGCGATCTGCATCGCCCGCTGCATTTTCTGCTTCTCGAGGTAATGCTCAATCAACCGTGCACGCTGCAGAACCACACCGCTTTGGGCGGCGAGCATGTCGGCTAGGGCTACGTCCTGATCGGTGAAGTCCCCGTCGCGTTTGTTGAGCATTTGCAGCACGCCCACGAGCGAACCTTCGTAGTCCAGCAGCGGAACCGACATAATATTTCGAGTGCGGAACCCCGTAGCGCGGTCGATTTCGGGATTGAAACAATCGCTGCTGTAAGCATCGTTGATTACGAGGGTTTGTTGCTGGCGGAGCGTTTCACCGCAGATGCCCTTGTCGGCAGGGACACAAAGGTCATCCATGCCGGTGGCGATGCGGGCGACGAGCTGGTTGGTTTCCTGCTGATACAAAAACAGCGTTGCCCGCTCGACTTCCAGCAGTTCAAGCGAACGCTCAATGATCAGCGGCAGCAGTTCGTCGAGCTCATGCGTCGCCGCCATCGCGCGGGTAATGTCCAGCACGCGGTGCAGGTTTTGCTGCATGTCGTTATGTTCAGAAGATTCGGTCATCCCCGACAGTATAGCCAATTCTGAGCAAAATTATTGCGAAGTTTGCAGATTTTTTCGGTTAAATTCGGCATAATATGCGGGTTGGTCTGTTTTTGACGTTTTATCTGGAGTATGAGCAAATGGCGAAAGTTGCAGTGATAGTTCCAGCTGCGGGCAGTGGGCAGCGATTTGGCGCGGGTCGAAACAAGATTTTCGAAAACGTCGGCGGCGCGGCGATGTTTCTCAAGACGCTCGAGGCGTTTACCAATCGCAGCGATGTCTGCCAAACGCTTCTAGTCGTATCGAGCGACGATAAAGACGAAGTCGTCGAGCGGTTCGGGGGGCATTTGGGATTTTTGGGCGTGTCGATTGTTAACGGGGGGGCGACGCGAACGCAGTCGGTGCGAAACGCGCTGGAGCGGGTTTGCGACGAGGCTGAACTCGTATGCGTGCACGATGCTGCTCGCCCTTGCGTGGCGCAGGTTTGGATAGACGCGGTTTTCGACGCAGCCGCCAAGACCGGCGCGGCACTCCTCGCCCTGCCAATCCACGGAACCATCAAACGCGCCACCGATGACAGCACGGTTAGCGAAACCCTGCAGCGCGACGAGTACGGAAATTTGTGGGAGGCACAAACCCCGCAGGTTTTCGCGCGTGATATTCTCGTCGCCGCCTACGCCGCCAACACCGACGCCACCGACGATGCCGCCCTCGTGGAAAACACTGGCAAGCCCGTTACGCTCGTACCCGGTGATGCACGGAACATCAAAATCACGACCACCCGCGACCTCGCCTTCGCCAACGCCGTTATCAAAACCCTACCGAAACCCACGCAGCTCGGACAGCTGCACCCGTTTGCGGACTAAGCAGTCTGGTAGGTCATGCAACTTGTTGCATGGCAATTTAAAAGTTTCAATGAATCTGTGTCATGCAACAAGTTGCATGACCTACGAACTAAATAAAAGAAGACGCTAAACGTTAGGTGTTTTTTCTCCTATTGCCGATTCCCTGGTCCCTATTGCCTTCTTATCGGTTGACCTTTTGCGAAATTCTGCTACAATGTTCCGCTTTCCCCATATGGGAAATTGTGAAACGAATAACGACTCCATAGAAAGGACGATGTACCGATGGCGACTCATACAGCAACTTTGATCACAGGTGACGGAACAGGCCCAGAGCTGGCGGCGGCGGCACAGCGCTGCATCGACGCAGCCCTCGAGAAAACCCCAGGTGCCGGGTCCATCGAATGGACCGAATGCGTCGCCGGTGTGGATATCATGGACTCGCACGGCACGCCCATGCCGGAAGAAACCATCGAATCTGTCCGTAATACCGACGCCACGCTGAAGGCACCAATTACCACGCCCATCGGCAGCGGGTTCCGCAGCGTAAACGTGCTGCTGCGTCAGACACTGGACATGTACTGCTGTCTTCGCCCGTGCAAAAGCTACGAAGGCGTCCGCAGCAAATACGAAAACATCGACCTCGTGCTGATTCGCGAAAACTGCGAAGACCTCTACGCCGGTGTCGAGTTCGCCAAAGGCACCCCCGAGGTGGCCGAACTTATCGAAACCGTAAATCGTTTGTCAACGGACAAAAAAGTTATGACACCCCCCGAATCCACGGGTATTTCGATCAAAACGATCAGCGAACAGAACAGCGAACGAATTTTGCGGTTCGCCTTTGAATATGCCCGCAAGCACGGCCGAAAAAAAGTCACGTACATCGAAAAAGCAAACATCATGAAGCACACCGACGGGCTGTTCAAGGAGGTAGCTGAACGCGTCGCGAAGGACTATCCGGATATCGAATCCGAAGAACGCCTCATCGACAACATGTGCATGCAGCTGGTGCAAAAACCCGAACTCTACGACGTGCTGGTTACCGAGAATCTTTACGGCGACATCCTGAGCGACCTGTGTGCCGGGCTTGTCGGCGGGTTGGGCGTTGCCCCTGGTGCGAACATCGGCGACAGCGGTGCGGTGTTCGAGGCTACCCACGGGTCTGCCCCGAAATACAAGGGTCAAAACAAGGTCAACCCCACAGCGGTGATTCTTTCGGGTAAGCTGATGCTGGAATACCTCAAAGAAGACGCAGCTGCCAAAACCCTCGAAGACGCCGTATCAAAAGTTATCGCCGACGGTGAAAATACAACGTACGATATGAAACCTTCTCGCGACGACCCGACGGCAATCGGCACGCAAGAGATGGCCGACGCCATCATCGCCGCAATGTAGCCGGCAAAATACGAAGATCAACAAACGGGAGTCTCTAAACTTTAGAGGCTCCCGCTTTTTATGGGAAAGGCGGCGACGGTAACAGGGCGTGCCGGCCGGGCATCAAATCTTTGCAATGACGGTAAAATCGTTAACAAGATAATCGTCGAGGAGTTGCACTTCGCTGCACAGCGGTTTGAGGATCGATAGAATGTAGTCGGGGTTGTACGCGAAGTATTGCGGCTCGCCGGCCGGAATGCGGGCGTGGAGCATGTTTACCGCGAGTGTTCCGCGAGTGTGCGAGAGCATAGCTGGCAGGGCAACTTTGGCGAACTCCAGATTGTTACCCAAATCCAAATTCATCGCTCCGCTGCAAAATACAACGTCGAATTTTTCCCCATCCAATGCTGCCGGGTTATTAAAAATATCGGCGCATTCAAATCGCCGCGACGGATGCAGATGCTCCGCTCGCTCGACCATCTGCTCGACGACATCCACGCCCGTATAATCGACGCTGACGTTCTGCTTTTCCAGATACGTTACCAGATCGCCAAGCCCGCAACCCACATCCAGCAAGCTCTGCCCGCGCAGTGCGACATTCTTCGTGAGAATCTCGAACCGCAACTGCTGCGTTTCCGGGGCAGCCCAGTCGAGAATATCGAAGTGCGCCCGGTCGGGATGCACCCGATGCGCGTAATGCCATTTGATTCGATCCGTGCGGTCGGGCTTGTCTTCGTTTTGCGTCACAGTTGCATATCCTTTCCGTGCTCCTCAAAAATTTCCGCGTTGCGAATAATCGTATCGTAAAAATCCGCACCACCCAGCGCATATGCCCATGGCAAAATCGCGCCACGCGAGTTGTAATATCCCAGCTGCGAGACCTGAGCATCGGTAAACACCTTCTGCACAAATTTTCGTTGCAGCTGCGTTTCCAGCTCCCGCCCGCGGGCGTGCAACTCGCGAATCTGCGGATCTTTCGGATTCGCCCGCCCCAGCTCCGCCCGCCGCGAATGCAATTCGTTTAACTCTTGCGATTCCCGCGGGAAATTCTCACGAATCCAGCAATCGCGATCCGCCCGCTGCTTGAAACTTTCCAACCGACCCGCCGCCTGGGCAGCAACACCGCGATAATTTTCGGCAAAGTCGGCAGCGGGAAGTTCGTCGCATCCAAACGCAGCGGCGAGATGCTCAGGAAGACAAATCGCAATCTCGCGCGGCAGTTGGGTCAGGCGATCCAGCAAACCAAAACCAACCCGCACAATCGGTGCAATGTTTTTTATTTGCGGCAGCAACCCTGACTCAGCCAACAACTGCTCGAAACGATGCGTCGCCGGAAAATACAGCGATCCGTTTTCCGGTAGCACCAGCGGGGCGGGGTTGTCGAGCATACGAACTTGCAGCCCCATAGTCACAGCTTTACCCGGAAGCCCCAGAATTCCGCAAGCCGACAACTGCTCAAGCGGCAGGTGCCCCTTCGCGTTAGGCGCAAAACTTTCGCCGTCAATGACCAATTTTCCGTCGTCGCAGCTGGTAGTCGTCCGCACAAGATGCCCGCCGCGCCGCAACACCGCAAAAAACGGCAGCTCGCCCTTGGTGGTTTTCAATTCGTTTAACCCGACGTTCGACTCGGTAATCGCGCGGTTATACATCTCGCTCATCACGGAGTAGTCGCGCAAAAACAGTTCCAGCAGTGCCTCGCGATTTTCGTCGGCGCGATTCAAATCGAACAGCTGCGACGTCAGCGAGCATTTAACGTTACCCAAACCGTGCTCGCCAAGCCAACCACCGTACAGCTGTGGGAGTGACTCGCCCGGATTCGTCGCCATCAGATTTTCCACTCGCGTGCGTTCAACAGAGAACCATTTTTGCGCGCGGGCGCGACAATCAAGATGCGGAAACTTCGCGAGCGTATCATTTTCAGCACGAGTGAGAATCTCAAATAAAAACTCGCGCACCTCGCTGACGCTCACATCTCCGATCACACGATGGTAATCTCCACCGGCCACGTAGCTGGATCCGATCAGCTGCCAGTTGTCGCTGACGGCGTAGGTGTCGTAGAGCTGCTGCAGATCTATACCGGCGGATTTGCCGGCGCGGACAATTTTCGCGCCCAGCTGCGATTGATAATCCCGCGGTTCTATCGGCAATCGCCCGAGAAACTCCGTATAAAAAAGCCCCGCCCCCCAGTCCTGCCCGCCGCTGGGATAAAACCGCTCGCGCGCCAGCTGTAATTGGGATTCCGCGTTTTGCCCCAGCTGCGTAAAGGCAACATCGATATCCTCGACGTAATGCATCCCCGCCACGCCCGCCGCCGCGAGTGCCTGCAGCTTCGGAAGCGTGTCCCAAAGCGAATGAGAATTCTGGTCAATACTGATCATTTCGTGTATACTATCTGCGATAGTCGCTCACTGTTTTTCCTGTTAATCAAAAAATTTTACCGAAGTTTTTATTAAAAAATTTCTTTTTTGACAGGATTACAAGATAGAGCAAATTGGCAATTTCGCTCCGCGGCGCAAGCGTCCCATTTACGAATTTCAATTGTAAATTTGAAATTGAAAATTGAAAATTAGGTCATCCTGTTATCCTGTCCACAAATTCCGCGGGCGGTTAGCGTTTACGTTGTTGCCCCCACGCGGGGCAGAAGATTAGAATACCATTATTATGAGCAATACGAAACTACAAGTCGCGTTGGATTTTCTGGAACTGTCGCGAGCGATGGACGTCGCCGTCGGGGCCGTGGCCGGTGGTGCCGACTACATCGAGGCTGGGACACCACTGATTAAAAGCGAAGGGCTCGACGCCGTCCGCCGCCTGCGCGAAAAATTCCCCGACAAAACCATCATCGCCGACACCAAAACCGCCGACGCCGGAAAAATCGAAGCCCAGGCCGCCGCCAACGCCGGTGCCAACATCATGACCGTGCTCGCCACCGCCTCCGAAAGCACCATCCGCGAATGCGTCGAAGCCGGCAAGCATTACGGGCTTTTAGTCGCGATCGACTTACTGGGCGTCGCCGATCCTGTTGCCTTCGCCGCCACCGCCGCCGACTTAGGCGTGGCGTGGTTAGACGTGCATTGTGCCATCGACCAGCAAATGCAGGGCGCCGATCCGCTGGAATTATTGCGAGCCGTGCGCGGTGTGACAGATCTGACGCTGGCGGTTGCGGGCGGAATCAATAGCGAAACCGCTGCTGCCGCCAAACTCGCCGGAGCCGACGTCGTAATCGTTGGCGGCGCGATAACCAAAGCAACCGACGTGCAGCAGGCAACGGCTGACATTCGCAAGGCGCTCGATACCGGCAAGTCGATCCCCAGCAAATTGTTTAAGCGAACCGGCGCGGATGTTGAAAGTTTGCGAGAGCTTTTGGAGAGCGTTCGCACGAGTAACATTTCCGACGGCGCGCATCGCCAACCTTGCCTTGAAGGACTTCGCCCGATCGCGGCGGATCAGTTTGCGGTCGGCCGAGCCGTTACCGTTCGCAGCGCACCGGGCGACTGGGCAAAACCCGTCGAAGCAATTGACATCGCCAAACCGGGCGACATAATCGTCATCGACACGTTCGGTAAACCCCCGGCCATCTGGGGCGAACTTGCCAGCGAATCCGCGAAAAACAAAGGCATCGCTGGGCTTGTTGTCAACGGCGCCGTCCGCGACACCGCAGAAATCCGCAAGCTCGGTTTCCCAGTGTGGACCAAGCACGTAACTTCCCACGCCGGTGACCCGCACGGACTCGGCGAGATCAACGTACCGATCGAAATTGCGCATCAGCGAATCTGCCCGGGCGATTGGATCGTTGCCGACGACGACGGAGTGATGGTTTTACCAGCCGCCAAGGCAGTCGAAATGGCCAACCGCGCCGCCGACGTGCTGGAGGCAGAAAATCGCATCCGTGCCGAAATCTGCGACAAAAACTCTACGCTAGCGAAAGTGGTAAACCTCAAGCGGTGGGAAAAGAAAGGCGCATCCGATGCCGTTATCGAATAGAGCAGACCGCGACGCCGTCCGCGACGCCGGCAACGAACTCATCAGGCATGTCCAGAAGGTGATGCAAAACGTTAACTGGTTGGATTTGCTGGAGCTGACCGACATGCTCCCCGAGGCCAGCCGAATTTTCGTTACCGGGGCAGGTCGTAGCGGACTCGTCGGGCGAATGTTCGGCATGCGATTGATGCACGCGGGGTTGACGGCGTTTGTAACGGGCGAAACGATTACCCCAGCTGCAACGGGCGGGGATTTGCTGGTGGCCATCAGCTGTACGGGCACGACGGGGTATACCGCGTATCTGGTCGAGCGTGCCAAACAGCTCGGAGCAAAAGTCGTCGCCATCACCGCCGAGGCAGACTCGCCGCTGGCAACCACCGCTGACAAGACCGTCATCATCCCCATGGATATCGACGACATCGTCCTAAAGGCGGCCGTCTTCGAACACGCCACCGGCCTCTGCCTCGACGCCGTGTTCAACGTCATCTCCGAACGACTCAAAGTCGACGCCGCCGCATTCCAGTCACGGCATGCGAATCTGGAATAATTATAGGTAATCAAGTATTTAAATCTGATAAGGATTATCAAAACAATGCTTGTCTCGACTACGGTCATAACTCGATCGCCATATATATAAGCGGATATAAAGAAGCGGCGGACTCCCTGGCAAAGCAAGTAATTGAATCTGCCCGAGATCAAGACACCTTGATCTATCCTATTGCATTTTTGTACCGACAATATATCGAGCTTCAGCTGAAATGGCTTATCAAACATTCGAGGATGCTGCTGGACGATGGTTGTGGTTTTCCAAAGCATCACAAAATAAAAATATTGTGGGATCTCGCAAGTGGACTGATGCAACAAACTATCAATAGATTTTGTCCTGGAGCAGGTGAATATCTCACCGAAGACGATCTGTGGATAATGGACAAGATTATAAATGATTTTGTAGAGGTTGACCCTGGATCGTTGACATTTCGCTATCCAGAGAACAAACAGGGCAAGAATCCTTTAGAGGGCTTCATGCTTATAAATATCCGCAACCTCGCTGAACAAATAAATCTGTTGGCAGAAAAATTTCAAAAATTTGAGGGTGTTTTAGGCATGTTAAGCGATTGGCAAGCGGACATGATAGCCAACATGGATAGGCGTTAAGGCAAAGCTTGTCATTCGGTACTCGATATGCTATCTGTATTGGTGATTCGGGCGATTGCAGCCCCAGCGGGGCGGTAAGGATTTAGCCGGGGGTGAAGCGCAGCGAAACCCCCGGACAGTAGGCGAAAAAACATCTAGCCCCGATAGGGGCGACAGAAACGGGAATACTCCGGGGAAGTTTCATAATGTCCTATACAAATTTTCACACTCACATTGTTTTTGCCACCAAAGACCGACGCGCGATGCTGATCAATGAGATCATGGAACGATTAGTGCCGTATCTGGGCGGGATTATTCGCAAGCTCAAAGGAACAATGCTAGCTGCCAATGGCCCGGAGAATCATCTGCATATTCTTGCGACCTTACCGCCCACCATCGCCCCGTCTGATTTCATACGAGACATCAAAGCTAACTCTTCAAAATGGATTCACAATACTTTTCCCGACTTGGCATCCTTCGCCTGGCAGGATGGATATTCTGCCTTTTCGGTTTCGCATTCCATTGCGCCGCGAGTAATCAAATACATTCGTAACCAGCATGAGCATCACAAGGTAAAATCTTTTGATGAGGAATTGATTGCGCTTCTGGAGTTGCACGAAATTAAATTCGATGATCGTTATCTTGGAAAGTAGAATTTCTGCCGCCCTTTCAGGGCTGATTTCTTAACATCACCCACCCGGGGGTTTCGCTTCGCTTCACCCCCGGCTAAATCCTGTGCGCCCCTATCGGGGCTTTTCTTCAAGCCTGCTATCCGCCATCCATTAACCGCGGTAGTATTAAGGCCATCCCCTATGGGCATTCTTAGCAGCGACTCCTTTCGTTGCCCGCCAAGGGCTTGCGACGCGGGGGGTTTGGTGTTAGAGTTTCTTTTTAGATACACGATGTCTGAAAGGGAATTCTTATGAGCAAATACGAGTTTGGTGTTATCGGGGGCGGAAACATGGCCGAGGCGATCATCGCCGCTGCTGTCGGGCGCGAGGTTCTCGCGGCGGGGCGGGTCGTGGTATCCGAACCGGCTCACGAGCGTCGCGAGGTACTGGGCGATGCGCTCGGCGTGGCGTGCGTGAAAGATAATCTCATCCCCGCGAGTTGCGACAAGCTAATGCTCGCCGTCAAACCGCAGATCATGGGCGAGGTTCTCGACGCACCCGGAATCGCCGAGACCATCACCGACGATACGCTCGTAATTTCCATCGCCGCCGGAATCACGACTGCGTTTCTGGATGAACATCTCGGGCAGCACGGGCGAATCGTTCGCGTCATGCCGAACACCCCGATAATGGCGGGCGCCGGTGCGTCAGCTGTCTGTCGCGGCCCGCGGGCCACCGACGCCGATATCGAATGGACCACGAAACTTTTCGCAGCTGGCGGTGTGGTTGTGCAAGTCGCAACAGAATCGCTCATCGACGCCGTCATCGCCGTTTCCGGCAGTGGGCCTGCGTATTTCTTCTATCTCATCGAAGCGATGGTCGCAGCGGGCGTAGCTGAGGGGCTTGACGAACAAACCGCAACGCAGCTGGCGGTGCAAACGTGCATTGGTGCGGGAAAACTCCAGCAGCAAACGCAGCTGTCACCTACCGAGCTTCGCCGGCGCGTCACAAGCCCCGGCGGAACAACGCAGCGGGCAATCGAAACACTCGACGCCGACAACGTCAAAGACTCGCTGGCCAAAGCCTTCCGCGCCTGCGCCGCCCGCAGCAGAGAACTTGGTGCGTAAAATCTGCACTTTGGGATAACGAAGTTAGGACGAAATCTTTTATTAAAAAACCGCCCGCAGCAGAGAACTTGGGAAATAAACGCGCACTCCAGCCGCGCTACTATAATCGGATAGCGAAAATTGCTACGAACAATTGATGTTCAGTTCGGGCGCCGCCGCCTCTGTGCCGGTTTTCGCGAAGGCTGAATGCGAAAGATACCGATATTCCGGCCCGCAGTTGTGCGTGCAGAACGGAAACACGCCCGCCGGTGTCGAGTAGAGAATCACGCAGCGTTTGACGCGTTCGACGTCGAAGTTGTAGCGATCCTGGAAATGCATTCCCGCGCACAGCAACGAGCGATAGTTGAGCTTTTGGCTCTCGCCGCGCCCGACTTTTTTGTCGACCATACCCATAAGCGTGCGAACGAATTTTCCGATTGTCAGATCCGGCGGGGCACCATCTTTTTTCCAGTGGCGGCGGAACATAAAATACAATCGCAGCTTGTCTAACCACGTGAATTTGCCTTTGCGTTTGATTCGCCGCGCGTGGTCGTTCATTTCGCAGAACATTCCCTGCACGTCGATGACAGCTGGGAACGGGTACACTTTTTTGTCGGGGCTTACCAAAAAATATCCGCCGAACGCACAGTCGGGATGCGCACTGGCTCGCACTTTTGGGTTGCCGGTAATGGCTTCGAGCAGATTCGACAGCGGCACGGTAATTCCGATCGTGAAAAAATCCCGCAGCGGTTCAACACCGTCGAGTTTGCCAAGATCGTTCCCGAGATCACCCAGCGTGTAGCGATGTTTTTCGAGATCTTCCATGCTCATTCGCCCGGTGAAGCTTACCGGCTGCCAGCTGATGCCCGACACGACGTCGATGTTGTCGACGGCGAACTGGAAAATCTTCAGCACCTGATCGTCGTTAACGTTTTTGACGATTGTCGGCACGAGGCAGATTTTCAGCCCGACTTTGCGGCAGTTTTCGACGGCGGCGAGTTTCTTCGCCCAAATTCCGGGATAGTTTCGCGTTTCGCGGTACGCTTCCTCGCCGATTCCGTCGAACTGCAGATACAGCGTGTGAAGCCCGGCGTCGTGAGCCTTGCGCGCGAAATCTTCGTCGGCAAGTTTAATGCCGTTCGTGGCGATCTGAATGTAGCTAAAACCCATGTCGCGGGCAGTTGAAACAATCTTCAAAAAATCGGGGTGCATCGTCGGCTCACCGCCGGTAAATTGAATCGCCGTCGTCGGAATCGGCTTCATCTCCCGCAGCACTTGCAGCTGTCGGACGATTTCGTCGAAGTCAGGCTCGAAGGTGTAACCGGCGGCGTTGGCGTTGGCAAAACAGATCGGGCAGTTCATGTTGCAGCGGTTCGTTACGTCGATTTGTGCCAGCGCAGGTGCAGAGAGATGCTGATTGCACAACCCGCAGTCGGTGGGGCAGTTTTCCCCATCTGTTACCTGCGGATGTTTATGCCCGCCAGGCTCGGCGAAGCTCCACCACGCCGCTTTGGAGTACAGCAGCACGTCGGAATTAATCTTGTCGCGAAAGTATCCGTGGTCGGGGCAGGTTTTTTCGATCAGCACCGCACCGTCACGCACGAAATATCGCCCGACGATAACGGCGCTGCACTCGGGGCAGAGCGTTTCGACGGTTCGCGGGAGCCGCCGCAGCACGGGACGAATACGCGATCCCAAATATGTCTGCGTTTTGCTGTCGTCCCAGTCGCTGGGAATGTCGGACCAGATCACGTCGTGATGCACAATCGGTTCGGGAGCGCAGCTGGGAGTTGGACAGTCGAACGTTACCACGACCTGCTTGCCGCGGCGCTCGAATTTAGCGGGGACAACTTCGTTGCAGTTGGGGCAGGTGGCGCGAGTGCTTACCGGGAGTTCGCGAAACACATCTGCGAATCGCCGCATCGACTCGCGCTTTTGCTGCATGTCTTCCAGCGATTGCGGAACCGTCTCGGACACCGAGGGATCCTGCTGCTGCCCCTCGCTGTTGTCATCCGAAACTTGTTGAATCATCGTCTAATCCTTTTCGCGAAATTCGCAGCCTTACGCATCCTCGAAAAACGACGGATACACTCGTTGGTGTTGCTTGCGTTGTGCGTATCCTACCGCCAGCTCCATGAAGATATCCAGGTCGCGATCCATATTTGAGCTGGAGGCATCGAAGTAGAAGTTGCGAATTGGAATATCGTCGTAATCTTTTGAAACGTTGTGGTAGACCGCTTCGGTCACGATGCCGTTCATGCACGAAAACGGGCTGATATCGATAATCCCATCCGCCCCTTTTTGGTAGACGTAAATTGCCTTGCCCACCGACAGCACCATCTCACCGAGTGCTCCGTCGGCGGGGAGATATTTCCACGCCGGTTTGAGCACGTCTTTGTAGACATTATGCGGTTCTTCGTATCCGACAAAATCATCGCGGAACGGTTCGAGTAATTTGTCTTCACTGATGCGCTGGATCTTGTTTTTGATGAGGGTTTTGAGCATCTCGAGGCTGATGGTTCGATGTTCGCGACGGAGATTACTGCGATGCGACCAGTTGGTGTACCACACCCACTCGCTGATATCGCTCAACCAGCACTCACCGCCGTGCGCCTCGATTTTTCGGATCGCGTCGTAGTTGCTGAAATCGTTTAGCCGGCAGAAAATTTCACCGACAACTCCGATCAGCGGTTTGTCTCGCGTGTAGCGGGCGGGAATTTCGCGGAACATCTCACGGGCGATGTGCATTTCTTCGATAAGCATTTTAAACCGCGCAGCTGACGAGAGATTTGGTTTTTCCAACGCCGCCTCGATCAGCTGCATCGATTTTTCGTACACTTCGTCGGTGGCACCGGCTTGTGTTTCGTAGGGGCGAGTTTTCAGCAGCAGCTTTCGCAGGATATCACCGCAGATCAGCCCGCGCCACAGGTTCATCACCATCGAATTGCTGTGGTCACCCAATCCGTCATAACCGTTCTCGCTGGTGGGGCTGATAATCGGAATCGACTTGTGCCCCATCTTGTCCAGCACGGTTCGCAGATACGGTGCGTACTGCCCGAACCGGCAAGGCCCATTGGCGGTCGGCATAAAAAACGCGTGCTTGTCCGGATCAAAACCATCGGTGTGGACGATTCGCAGAAAGTCGCCCATTGTAACTTTGCTGGGGTAGCATTCTTCACCAGACGTGTACAACCCGCCAAGCTCGAGCGTTTCGTCGTTGGATTCCGGCGTGGCCTGGGCGTCAATGCCTGTCGAGCGAAAAACGGCTGCGAAAAATCGCGCCCCGCTGTCGCTCATCCGCGGCACCCATAGCGTCCGCCCTGTTAGTACATCATTTGATTGTTTCGCTGCAGCCATCTCATCCTCACCCCGGGCAGGCCGGTGCAAAAATCTGATGAAGACGATGAAGACATCGTCGTTTTACACATATCCCATCCCGAGCGATAAACCGCACTCCCGGGACGGATATAATACTCCATCTCCACCATCAAAAACAACCCAGTACCTTTCGCTCTTTATCTTGCTAACCAAAGTTCGCCGTTGTCAGTAATCAGTGTGCAGCAAGAGAAGAAGGATTTCACCACAAAAGAACGCATAGAACGCAAAGGTGGGTTTTAATTTTTTATAAATCTTCCTCTTAATGCCACTGGTCATTTTGGTTTGGACATTGGTCATTGAGCTGTGGCGGGCTTTTGTTTTTTGTAGAGTGCCACTAAGCGGGCGACCAAAATCGTCAGATATAACGGCCCGACGACCATCTCAACAATCACCAACGACTTGGCGTGCGTGGAAACCGGCACGATATCCCCAAACCCCGCCGTCGTCATTGTGCTGAAGCTGAAATATACGCAATTATTCCACGTGACCCCGGGATTTGTTGAGTGGAGATCCCCAGCAAACGCTGCTTGGTCGAACTGATTGGTAAGTGCATAACCAGCAGCCCAAACAAGACCTATGAGAATATACGCCGACACGGCATGACAAAGCGTACCGTGTGTTACGCGCGTATCGCGAAGAATCGAGCCGAGCAAAATCAGTGTCACGAAACCCAAAAACAGGAAATGCCCGGCTAATCTCAGTGTGCGAAAAACAACTGCGACGTCGTCCATAACCCACCATCCGCTGTTGACGTTTGCCACGAAGCCCATCCAGCTGGCGACGATCCATGGCAGCCCCAAAACGCAGCCCACAATCAGCCATACCCGCCGCTCGTGCAATGCCCAGATCGCCGATATCAGAATCGCCGAGTAAAACGCATTGCGAACGAACCCGGCGATGGCGCTGTCGGCAAAAAACGGGTAGACCAGCAGCGTTAGAAACAGCGCGCCGGTAAGAATTCCCGGATTACCGTGCAGCAGCTTGAAATTTTTCGGCTGCGACAAGTCTTCGTGATGAGTTTTGTGCTTTGAGTGTCGGTTCATGCGCAGTTATATCCCTTGGCAAATTTTTAATAACCACTAATCCCTATCGGTACTTTCGCCGCTGCTGGGCCTCTAAAATTTTTCGGGCGGGGAGATGGTTCTTATTTTCTTGTCATCCTCGACCCCGATCGAGGATCCAGGGGCTTTCCCACGTCATTCCTATATTCCCTGGATTCCAGTTTTCACTGGAATGACAAAACAAGAAAGAACTGGATCCCCGCCTACGCGAGGATGACACCGCCTTTGGCGGTGTTAATAATGCCAGCCTGTAGCGACTCGTTGCATGGTAATTAAGATGCTCCTATTATTCCGTGTCATGCAACAAGTTGCATGACCTTGAGCTTTTTGATCTTAACCCCGTAGGGGTGGACAGGGTTTAGCCGTGGGCGTTAAGCCCACGGTATACGCAAAAAAACACTAGCCCCAAAGGGGCGACAGAAGTTTGGTTTCTAGCGCCCTTTCAGGGCTAAATTTTTGAGCACATTCGACCGGGGGTTTTACCCCCGGCTAAATTCTGGGTAGCCCTTTCGGGCTTAAAACGACTTACCTGATTCCAGCCGCCTGGTAAGAAATTTCAGCTTGGCGTGGTTGGTGATGTTGGTTTGCAGCGGGGTGACGGTGATGTAACCTTCCTCGATTAAGGCTGCGTCGGAGGCGTGGTGGGGATCGTTGAAAGTAAAGTCGTCGGCGAGTCGATACTGAGCGGTTTGTCCTGTGGTTGTTGGTTGGGGTTTTTGCTGAATATTTTGCCGAATATAGGTATCGTGCACCTCGGCGTCGGACTGGTCGCACACCCGCACGCCTTGGGGCGTAAACTTATCGAGGTCGGGAATGTTTATGTTGATCAGATCGTCGGGTTTTAGCGGGCTGTTCAACAGCACTGCCAGCAAGTCGCGGGTATGCTTTGCCGCCGGCGCAAAATCGGGGAGTTTTTCCTGCGTATGGTCCATCGCCACCGAAACCGCCACAGCCGGGATGCCCATCATTGTCGCCTCGGCAGCCGCTGCTACAGTGCCGGAGTAAAACACGTTGATCCCAACGTTCGCCCCCGCGTTAATGCCCGACAGCACTAAATCGATCGGTTCGGTCACGAGATTCTTAATCGCCAGCCGTACGCAATCAGCTGGTCGTCCGTCAACGGCAAGCCCGTCGAAACCGTCAGCGCCGGGAATTTTCACCTGCGTTACTGTCAGTGGGCGGGTAAGGGTTATCGAGTGCGCCATCGCCGACTGCGGAGATTCCGGGGCAACGACTGTAACGCTGCCAAACTGTTTGGCCACCCCGACCAGTGCCGCCAGCCCCGGTGCGAAAATTCCGTCATCATTGCATACAAGAATGTTCATGGTGTCATATTCTAGCGTGTTTCGCCCCCGTGAATATGCTAAACTGCTCCAATGCGATTAAATTCACCGAAATATTTGGTTACGACCCCCCGGGCGTGGGATTCCGGGGATGTTTTGCTGGACGAAAAGCACATTGGCGAGCAGTTTGACCCGCGCGAAATGTTCGATACCCCTTCGCAACGGCCGATAGAAGTTGAAATCGGCGTGGGGAAAGGAACGTTTTTGCTGCAGCGGGCAACGCAGCGGCGCGAGATCGATTTTCTGGGCGTCGAATACGCCCGCGCCTACGCCATTTACACCACCGACCGTGTGCGGCGGGCACAGCTTGATAATGTCAAGATGCTCTGCGCCGATGCCAAACAGCTCGTGGAATCGCAGTTAGTCGACGACAGCGTATGGCGCGTGCACGTATACTTTCCCGATCCCTGGCCGAAACGCCGGCACAATCGCCGCCGCCTCATCCAGCCGCTATTTGTGGAGCATGTCCGCCGCGTCCTCCAGCCGGGCGGGCAGTTTCTGCTGGTAACCGACCACCGCGAATATTTCGAGCAGATAATCCGCGTTGTCGCCGACGCCCCGGGATTCGCACGGATTCCGTTCCCGCAGCTGCTGGAAGATAGCGATCATGTGGTGGGCACGAACTTCGAGAAGAAATACGTCAAGCAAGGCCGTCCGATCTTCAAGACGGCACTGATAAAATACATTTGAGCGGAGCCGTTACCAATATTGGAACCTATTGCCTAGTGCCTTGTCCCTAATCCCTGTTTTTACCCCCGCTGCATTGTTTGCAGCGTTTCGATCGCGCCAGGTCGGCCGACAAGAATCAGCAGGTCGCCCAATTGCAGTTGATGCTCCGGGTCGGGATGATAACTCGTCTGCCCCGTTGAGTGCCGAATGGCAATGACATGCGCGCCGCATTTTTTCGGCAGCTCAAGACCTTGCAACGTCTTACCGACCAGCGTGCTGCCGTCGGTTATCAACAACTGATCCATCTCCACGCCGACACCATCATGGGCCATCTCTACCAAATCGACCATTGCTGGGCGCAACAACACATCCGACATTCGATTGGCACCGAGTACCTGCGGGCAAATTACGCGGTCTGCCCCGGCGCGTTTGAGTTTCGACAAACTCGATTCATCCTGGGCACGCGTGATGACCAGCACTTTGGGGTTGTCCTGCTTAACCGACAGCGTCACGAAGAGGTTCGCCGCATCGCTGGAAAGTGTGGCGTACAAAACCGTTGCCCGCGACACCCCGGCGGCCTCAAGCGTTTCATCTTCCTGCGCGTCGCCCTGCACGCACAAAAGCCCGGCTCGCTCGGCCATTGCAATTCGCTCCGAATCCTTATCGATAACCACAATATCACGGCCGGTGTCGCTGATGTTCTGAACAATCTGGCTGCCCATACGCCCGAACCCGCAAATAATAACGTGGCCGCTTAGACTTGCTATCTGCTTTTCCAATTGCCGTCTCCTTATAACTCCGCGAACCTGACCTTCAACTACAAAGGCAGCTATTTGTGAGCCCAAAATCGTCATCAATGTCAACCCGCCGACAATCGTGAAAATTGTCCACCACCGCCCGGCGTCGCTTAAGCTGCCACCAACTTCCCGCAGCCCAACTGTGGAAATCGTGATGATTGTCATATAAAGCGAGTCTAACCATGTGTAATCGGATTGGAAAAACATGTAACCCGCACACGAAATGCATATGAAAGTAACAAGGCAGAGAAGTGGGAAACCGATTCTGAAAAACCACATACTTTCCCTGATGCCTTTGTAATACTGCACGACTGTAGATTCAGCGTTTGACATGTTACAATATTATTACCACAAACCCGCTGGAAGATAAAACACAAATGATTCGCGAGACGTTTCTTTATGCATCTTCTTTCTTCTATACTATATATATTTAAAAATAGTACGTAGTATTAAATAGGTGCTGTTGATTCTGTGAGTTGTCAATCCCATCAAACGATAACTCATGGTATTTGAAGAAATTATCGACAAACCAAACCCCATTTCAACGGTTAATAACTTGTTGGTAATTCTCAACCCCCCTGTAGGTAATTCCGCAGATGCCTGTGGGGTGCAAATCCCGACCGGCCGCAGGGTGTTGTAAACGCATTTTAGCCCCGAAAAACTCAACACACAAACTAAAGGTTATCCACACGTTTTGCGCGAGATGCTGTTGGTAATTTTTGTAACCGTTCACACTTTTTATCTCGTAAATCCAATTAAAAACCTTTTTTTTTGACAGGATTACAGGATTAGCTACGAATTATTAAAAAGAAAACAAAAGCGATTAACTGCAAACACCATCGCAACGAATACAAATTCCTATGTAAATTAATCCTGATTAACAGGATTTTTTTAACCTATATCCTATCCTGTTATCCTGTCTAAATTTTTGCGTGAATGGCTACTAATTTTTGCAATTTCGCGCGGCGGCAAAAAGCTCACGAACTTTGCGAGCTAGATGATTTTTTCGCGGCGGCCTGCTTTTCGCGGTTGGTGTTTACGAACTGTACGATCAATCCGATAATCGTAAACGACAGCACGATAACGAACAGCCAGCTAGGGTTCTTGAGGATGTTAACTGAAATTATTTCGTGCAGTGTAGGGTGCTTAAACAGCAGGCACAACGATCCAGCCGTCAGCATTACCCCGCCCTGAGCGGCGGTCAGTATCACCACGCACTGCCGGAAGATTACAAACGTCAAAATGGCAATTAAGATCGCACCGGCGATGGCAGCGACCCACGCAAACGGAACCAGATCACCGCGGTGCAGCTGTGTCACGATCTGATAAAACGCAGAATATCCCAACGCCGCCCCTGCCCCAGCTCCGAAAACCGCGATAAAAATGCTAATCAGTGGCCAGGACAAAACCCCAAGCACACCCGCCCCAATCAACATACCAATCCACCACTGATCCTGCATTCCCAGCTGAATCATAATCATGGCCCCGGCGACACCACCGATGGTGGCGGCGTTTAGTGCCACGAGCATTTTAAAGACTTTCCATCCCCGCAGCAGATACACCAGCCCGATAATTCCCAGCCCCAGCCCGTACAGGAAATTCATGTTGGTCAGCACGTTGAGGCAGTCGGCAAGCGGCGGAATTTCCGGAAGCTTCCCCGCCGTCAGCGTTTGGAGCAGCTCCGTTAACCGCGCGACAACATCCTGCGCGAAGGGTGGAGGTGAGATGGGAATTTTTTGCGACATTTTTCGTCCAAATCCTAAATACGAAAAGCTAAACCCTAAACAAATTCGAAGTTTTAAAATCCTAAAAAGACCCTATGTGTAGTCTGTAGTCGTTCCAAATTTTAGAGCTTTAAATTTCGTGCTTGTTGAGAGTTTCGAAATTCTTATTTCGAGTTTCAAAAGCTGTTACTTGAATTTGTCAAGTTGTCGGTTGGCAGCTGCCAGTTCGGTGTTCACCAGCGCGATTTTCTTCTCGTCGTGGAGATGCATCGTCGCTAGTTCCAGCACGGCGGCGGCCTTTTGGTATTGCTTTAAGTATCGGCCATATAGCAGCCCGAGCAACAGATAGATATCCCCGATTTCGTCGTATTTGGGGTTGTGCTCGACGAATCGTTCGTAGGCACGGGCGGCGGATTTGTACTGGTTGTCGGCCATCATTTGATTGGCGATATCCAACTGCTGCGTCCGCGGTAAAACAGGATTTTCCACCATCGCTTCGAGCAGCCCGTACTGCTTCACACCTTGCTTGATGTCGTGGGCGGTGATGGCGCGGGCGATGTTGTCGCGAAGTTCCTGCTCGGGAGGTGATGTCACAGGTGCGTCGTCGGTTTTTTCCATATCGCCGAAAACCGTCGGGTGGCGGAACGGGTCGTAACCTGCGGCGACGAGTTTTTTGAATTTCCGGCGGCGGACATAGTCGCGCAAAAGATGTATCAGATCGTAGTCGTCGCGCGGTAGGGCCTGAATTCGCAAAACCAGAAACGACACGGCAATGCCGAACAGGTATCCCGAGGCGTGGGCGGCGTAGGCGATACCACCGGAGGCAGGCCCGGCAAAACCCTTGGCTGTCATGAAAATTTCGAACACGAACTGAATCAGGATGAAATACAAGCTCGAAACTTCCCACGGGATGAAAACGTAAAACAGCAGCACCAGCAGGGTGATAGTCGTACGCGGCAGCAGCACGAGATACGCACCAGCTACCGCAGCGATGGCACCGGAGGCACCGAGCACCGGGGCGCTTCCGCTGAGTACTAGGTATCCGATACCGGCCAGCAGCCCACCGGCCAGGTAAAACGCTAAATATCCGGCTTGGCCGAACTTATCATTAACAGCATTGCCGAAAACCCACAGAAATACCATGTTTCCCAACAAGTGTGCAATGCTGGCGTGGAGAAACATACTGCTGAAAAATTGCACCATCATCGGCTGATCGGGCTGGAGCATCCATTCGGCGATCCGTGCAGAGTGGGCGGGGCTGCTTGCGTTATAGCCCAGCACAAACAGCAAAATATTTACCGCGACGATCAGGTAGTTCATCCAGGGTGTGTGCTGGCGTTTGTAATCGGTATGAATGGGGATGATCATGTGTTTTGACGCTTGATATTAATGTTCGATTTCGGGGCCTGCGTGCCAATAACCATTTGTGTTCTAAAGGTTTATTAAAATCGCCCATACAATGCCGCCGACAACACAAATCCCCGCCGCGGCGATGATCCATTTGAGTTTTTGCGACTTTTCAACTGTGGGGCTTGCAGAATTTTCTGGCTCTCCAGCTGATTTCTCAACGGGGGCGATAACGACGGGAACCTCGACGGGAGGCTCATTGACCGTTCGTGTTTCGATCGCTTGTGAGTTGGGGGTAAGCTGTTGATTGTCCATGGTTTTTGGGGATTCAATATTTTGTTCACCCACAACCTCTTGCGACGTCGTCTCTTGCGGCTCGCTATCGAGTTTATCAACAGGTTTCGCTGCGGGTTGTGGTATGTGGATTTCGCGTTTTTTTACGGGCTTCGCAGCTGTGGAAATCGGCTTAGCGGCAGCGGTTTCCGCCTCTGTTTGGGCTGTTGTTTCAACCACAGAATCGGCTGTGGGTTTCGGAGTTGGTTGATACGAATCGTCGCCGGCGGCCGTATCTTCTGTGGTTTCCGTAACTTGCAAATCTGCTTTTAGCGCGGCGATCCGGGGTTGTTGCTGCTGTGCCGGCGTCATTTCCGGGCGTTTGGCAATTTCGGGGTTAGACGTCTCAAAAATCTCGGCCGGCTGGGCTTTGGGGGGTGTTTCGATGACCTCCACTTTTCGCCGAACTCGCACATATCGCATTGGCTTGCTGCGTTTTTGCGGTTTTGTCGTTGCAGCTGCGATTGCACCTTCGGCGCTTTGGGCAGACCCCACGAAAATCGCGCCGCAGAAGCGGCACTTTAATTTCGCGTCCCAAAGTTCCTGCTGTATCCGCAGTGCCCGCTCGCAATTTTGACAAACCACTAAGTTCACAATTTCAACCCGACTCCATTGAGTGTGCACACGTTGATACCAATGCCGATCCGCCCGCGCGGAGGCATCACGCAATTAAGATGCAAAGCATACCAAGAACTCGCCCGGGATAAAAATAAAAAAGCAGGAATTGGCGAGGGTGCTTATTGTTTCTTTTTCGCCAGGTCGATTGCGAGGTTGATTGCGGCGATCATGGAGGCGGGGTTTGCTTTTAGTTGTCCGGCGATGTCGAAGGCGGTTCCGTGGTCGGGGCTTGTGCGAATAATCGGTAATCCGAGCGTGACGTTGACGGCGTCTTCCCACCCGAGGATCTTGATCGGGATCAGCCCTTGGTCGTGATACATCGCAATGACGATATCGAACTCCCCGTCTAATGCTCGGTTGTAGATGGTGTCAGCTGGGAACGGGCCTGTCGCGTCGATGCCGTTTTCGGCTGCCATCAGAATCGCCGGCGCGATAATCCGCGCCTCCTCGTCGCCGATATTACCGTTCTCGCCGGCGTGCGGGTTTAATCCGCAAACACCGATCCGCGGTTTTTCGATGCCGAACCATTCGCGGAGTGCCTTGTCGGTGAGCTCGATGGGATTGTACACGCACCCGATGGTGAACTTGTCGCGGATGTTGACGATCGAATCGTGAATCGTCGCCAGCGCGACGCGCAGTTTCGGGGCAACGAACATCATCGCCACATGCTGCGACTGACACTTCTTCGCCAGTAGTTCCGTATGCCCCGGATATTTTTTATGCCCCGCCAAGTGCCACGAAGTTTTGGAGATCGGGGCAGTGACTATTGCGTCGATTTGCCCCGCCAGGGCAGCGTTGATCGCATCTTGGCAAAACGCCATCGATGCCTTTCCGCCCCAAAACGATGGACCGCGCGGCATAGCTGATGGCAGGTCGAATTCGTCGTAGTCCAGCACCACAACATCGTGCGGATAGCGGTGAATATTTTCGCGATGGTCGCGATGCAGCGAGAGGGTAGCTTCGAGCTGGTCGGCGGTGTATTCGATCTGGTTGCTGAACCCGAAGATCACGAACCGCGCCCGCTGGCGCAGCTGCGATTGCGTAATCGCACGCACGATAATTTCCGCACCCACCCCGCACGGATCGCCCATCGTAATTCCGATTATCGGTCTGTTATTCACAACGTCAGTGCTCACGCTTGCTTCTTCCTGTTTCATCAAAGTTATCAGTTGTCAGTAAGAGAAGAAAAGATTTTACCACAAAAGAAAAACTTTACTTTGTGTTCTACGTGTTCTTTCGCGGTAAATTTCTTTCTTAAATCCGAATTCCACAATCCGAAATCCCAAATAATCTACATAAAACCTTGCTGGCGGAGTTTGTCGAGCGTGAGGCTACCAGCTGCCCCGCCGGTGAGATTTTGGAGATAGCGCGAAACGTACTTCCCGAGAATGTCCACTTCGATATTGACCTTACTACCGATGGCGAGGCTCGGTAGCGTGGTGTCGCCAAGCGTTGTTGGTATCAGCGTGACGGAAAAATTTTCATTACCGACATCCACTAACGTGAGCGATACTCCGCTGATGGTAACAGAACCTTTCGGTACCATCTGGTCGACGATTTCGCGGGCGGCGCGAAATTCGATTGTCCATTCATTTTGTTTGCGAATGTTCGCAACGGTTGCGATACCGTCGACATGACCTTGAACGATATGCCCGTCAAATCGCCCGTCTGCCCGCATCGCGAGTTCCAGATTCACCTTCGATCCGGTTTTCAGATCGCCCAAAGTCGAGCGCGATAACGATTCGGCAACGGCGTCAAATGCTACGTCGGTGCCGTTGATTTCGGCGGCGGTGAGGCAAATTCCGTCGACGGCGACGCTGTCACCTGGTGAAAGATGCTCCGCAAGCGGGCCAAGATCGATAGTCAATCTTGCGCCGCCAGCGGTGCTGCGACAGCTGCGAACCGTTCCAATATGTCGAATAATGCCAGTAAACACAGTGGTTTTCCACCTTTCGGGTGTTTGTACAGCTTATGTTGATCAACTTATGGTAACCTCTAAAAATTCGACTTTTTACTACACACCCCGCCTTAGAGTCCAATGTTTATTGGCTATCTCGGGAAGCGGTTTCTAAGATTGTCAAATAATTAGAGATACTCTTATACATCGGTAGCGATGCGGTACATAAATTATGTGTTCGCATAAAACCTGCTTATAGAGCATCTCAAAAATACAAACTGGCAACTTTTCAGTGCTCTAGGTTTCATACACTGCAGTTTTTGTTATAATACATCGCTGGTTTTCTTACGAAACGATTTCGAGTGCGATGTATATAAAATTACGTTCCGCCTCGGTCTTGGGGTCGGCCTAACGGGCGCACCCAACCGGGTCAGGATTCTACCATTATCAGGAGTGTGGGAACAAACATGAATATCGAAAAAATCAAGCAATTAACGCAGCAGATCGAATCTGTTATACTTGGTAAGCCTCAGGCGGTGCGTCAGGTTATTATCGCGCTGCTGGGGCGTGGGCATGTGCTGCTGGAAGACGTTCCGGGTGTTGGTAAGACTATCCTGACGCGGGCGCTGGCAGCCAGCATCCACGGAACCTTCAGCCGTATCCAACTGACGCCCGACCTGCTGCCGAGCGATATTCTCGGTGTGAGCATCTACGATCCTAAGACCGGCGAGTTTACTTTCAAGCGCGGCCCGATCTTCGCAAACATCATCCTCGCCGACGAAATCAACCGCACAACACCGCGTACACAAAGTGCGTTGCTGGAGGCTATGAACGAGGCGCAGGTCAGCACCGACGGGGCAACTTACACGCTGGGCCCGCAATTTATGGTTATCGCCACCCAGAACCCCTACGAGTTTGAAGGTACGTACTTCCTCCCTGAAAATCAGCTCGACCGCTTTATGCTGCGGATTCGTATTGGGCATCCCGACCGCGAAACCGAGCGAAATATTTTGCTCACCCAGCCGGCCCGCACGCGATTAGGCTCGCTCCAGCCAGTAATGACCTCCCCCGAACTGATGGCCCTGCAGGAAAACGTGCTGCAGGTGCGGGCCGAAGACGCAATCGTAAATTACATTCTCGATATCGTCGAAGCCACCCGCCGGTCGGATGAGTTGACGATCGGACTGTCACCACGCGGGTCATTGGCGTTGCTGCAGGCGGCGCGGGCGTCGGCGCTGATCGACGGGCGCGATTATGTGGTTCCCGACGACGTTAAGGATTTAGCCCCTGGTGTGTGTTCGCACAGACTGGTGGCGCGTGTGTTTGCCCATGATGGAACCAGCAGTGCAGCTGAAAACATTTTCGACAAAATCCTCGAAACCATTCCCGTCCCTCAGTGAGACACGTAATCACTGATAGAATTTGTGGACAGGAAACAGCGTGTAAACGTGTATAGAGAAATATTCGCATGAGTCGTTCGAAACCCAAAGCAGCTACCAAGCGTGCCAGAACCCGCTACAAAAAGCGCAGCCAGGCGGTGCATTTGCGCATTGCTGTTGGGGGCTGGGTGTATGTGCTGCTGAGCATTTTCGTGGGCATAGCAGCGGTGCGTACCGGTATGCCGCTGATGTTCATTCTGTTTGGTACGATGATCGGCGGATTGGCGTTTTCGGCGGTGTTGGCCCGTGGAATGCTTATCGGCGTTACCGTGCATCGCGAGCTTTCCCAGAGAGCATGGCAGCACGAGACGCTTAATTTCGGATACTCGTTGCGCAATTTGCGAAAAACACCGTGCATGGCCCTGACGGTGCAGGAAGTCAAACCACGGGGCATCGAAGATTCGTGCGGGTTTTGCGTGTACCTCCCCGGGCGAAGTCTGTTTCGAGCAGGGAGCCGATTAGAAGCGACCCATCGCGGGCGGATTTCGCTCGAAGCGATTCGTCTTTCGACGCGGTTTCCGTTCGGGCTGATTACCTTTCGGCGAAAGGTTGCGCAGGGCGAGTCGCTGGTAGTCTGGCCGGCCAAGGGCAGGTTGAATGCAAATTTGCTTCGGCATGGCGCGACGCTGACGACCTCGGCGCAGCCGGGCCGACTGCAGGGCGGGCAGGATGAATTTTTCGGGTTGCGAGATTATCGCGCCGGGGACAATCCGCGATGGGTGCATTGGCGCCGCACAGCCGGGCGCGAAACACCCGTCGTGCGCGAAATGTCGCACCCGCTGCCGGAAACCCTGTTTCTGTGCCTCGATGTGGAATTGCAAACCCACGCCGACCCGCTAGCCATTCCGGATCGCGAGCGTCTTTTGAGCTTTGCCGCCACAATGATCGAAGGTGCCCTGACGCGGGGTTATCATGTTGGGTTGGCGTTGCAATGCGGCGAGAGTGTGAAAATTATTTCGCCCGGTACGGGCGTCGGTAAGCGAATCGATCTGCTCGACGCCCTCGCCGACGTGACCAACCACAACACCCTGCCGTTCGACGACGTGCTTGCGAAGGTTCCCCCCAAGTGTCTGATTCATTCACACACCCTGTTGGTGAGCAATTATCCGGAACGAATGTCGACCAATCATGTGATGAGCTTGACACGGCAGTCGCGGTATCTGGAGGTTCTGGGCCCGGCGACATTGCGACAGATTTTTGAGGATCATCCGTCGGTGATGCGGGAGGGCGGCGATGCCTCTTAGCAGCTTTACTCCCGCGGAGATAGAACTTACCGAGCGGCGGCGGTTGGAGCAACCGCTTTTGCTGCTGGTGTGGTTGTCGACGGCGACTTTCAGTTTCGTCGAGGGCAATATGTTCTACGTGCTGAGTTGCACGCTGGCGGTCGGTGTAAATTTCATCGCCGTCCGGCGGCACAAAGAGGTGTTCGTCAGTAAGATTCTGGTAAACATTGGCGTGTTGCTGTCGGCGGGCCTTGTGCTGCTGGAATTTCGCATAGGCGACCAAAGCTCGCTGATTCCGTTCGGGCACTTTATGGTATTGATGCAGCTGTGCAAGCTGTTCGAGAAAAAACGCAACCGCGACTACATGCAGCTGTTGATGCTGAGCTTCGTGCAAATGATTATTACCGCGATGTTGTCGCTGGAGCTGTGGTTCGCGCTGGTGTTGATGGTCTACCTGGTGCTGCTGAGTTACGTGACGATGATTCTCACCATCAAGCGCGGTTTGGACAGGGCGGCGAAGACGAAACTTACGAGCGAGTCGGGCCCGTTGGCACCGAAGCGAGTGGCGTGGAACGTGATTCGCCGTTGGCCCGGCCGGGCGATATTTAACATGACGTCCAGGGTGCTGATCCCGGCATTGATTGTGGGAATTCTGGCGTTTTTGCTGATCCCGCGCGTATCCAAAGGGCTGATGCAGATTCTGGGCGACACGGGATTATTCCTTACGCAAGACACCAGTATGAAGCTGGGTGGGGATAAGGATTTGTACGCTTCGCCACGCCTGATGATGCGCGTGAAAATTTTCCGGAACGACAAACCCACCCCCGCTCCGTGCCCGGAACTAACTTACCTGCGAGGAAATATCCTGGCATCCTACGCCGATTCGCAATGGAACTCCGTTTCTCTTAACACACACCCATATGCCTACAACCTGCCTCCACTCGACGCAGCTCTGCGCTCCAAGCTGATATATCACGAAATTAAGCCCGTCAGGTTAGCGGCGATGAAACCTGTCGGTCCGTATCCAACCGTTGTAGTAAATGCGGGCGATGCAGATATTGGCGTGTCTGTTGACGGAAATTTTTCCGTCATCGGACGCTACGACAACGAGGTCAAACAACCATACTCGACCGGTTCTTTCAGCCGACCGCTACAACCAAACCAACGCGAGTATATGAAGAAGCTGGAGTTTGATCCGCGCCAATTTTGTACCCCTCAACAACAAATAACGCTGCCGCAGGCGGCGGGTAAAAGGATCGACGATCTTGCTGAAAAGTGGACGAAGGATCTGCTGGAAAAACGCGATGCCAATCCGGACCAGCTCGACGACATCAATCTGAAAATCGCGCGCCGCATCGCACAAAAACTTCGCGAGTCGTATCCTTATTCGCTGGACTTGAGCGAAAGCGACCCGACGCGCGACGGGGTGGAAGATTTCCTGTTCCACTTGAAGAAAGGACATTGCGAATATTTCGCCGCCGCCCTTGGGGTTATGTGCTGCCGGCTTGGCGTGCCCGCCCGGATTGCTACCGGGTTTGTGCTAAACGAGTACGACCCCGACGAACAACAGTACATGGTGCGTGGAAAAGATGCTCACGCGTGGTGCGAAATTTACCATCCTCAAAAAGGCTGGGTGCTGGTCGACCCGACACCGGGCAACGATCGAATCGAGTCGATGAAGGAAAATTGGTGGGATAAAGTCAAAAACTTCTGGGCGAAGATGCAATTCATGTGGGCAACCAAGGTTGTCAGCTACGATTCCGACACGCAGCGGGACATCGGGGATCAGACGGCTAAACAATGCTTTGCCATCTGGAGTGAGTTTCTGGGTTTTTGCCGGAACATTTGGGACAGCTTCCTGAAGCTGCTGATGGAAGGTGTTGTTGACCAGGCGTTGCTGGATTTCTTCTGGTGGTTCAGCGTGTGTGCGGGAATGGCAGCTATATGGTTGCTGGTGCGACGAATGCACCGTGTACGCAAAATGCAAAGCGACCCGGCATATATCGCGTCGTTGCGAAAATTACCCTCGCTGCAAAAACTGCTGATAACCATGGGTCGATCCGGTTACCCGAAATCGAAAATGCAAACCTTGCGCGAATATATGACTGCGGCGGCGGAAAAATTTTCGCTCCCCGCCGATATTTTAGAAAAGATATGCGATTTACAAAATCGGTGGCGATGGGGTTCTAAATCGCCTACCCACGCAGAGCTCCAAGAAGTTCAGGAACACTGTAAATTCCTGAGCGAACAACTTAAAGGTATCTCAAAACATTCAACGATCTATAACGCCGCCTCCCGCGATGGTCACTAAACGCTTGATGTTAAGGCGGTTTGCGTAGTAAATATATTGTATAGGAATTTGTATTTGTTGCCCCCGCGTTGAAGTAGGGGCGATAAAGTTCGTCCGAAGGACGTTAATTAAATTGTATAGGAATTTGTATTTGTTGCCCCCGCGTTGAAGTAGGGGCGATAAAGTTTGTCCGAAGGACGTTAATTAAAGAATTAAAATTCATCCTCAAAAGGGTGAACGAAAGGTATAAACGTATGCGAATTTGTTTTGTCGGTCCGCCTCAATCCGGGAAAAGTACTTTGTTTTCAGCTGTCGTTACCGCCAGCGGGTCCAGCGTGGATGTTTCCCGCAGCGATCAGTCCCACATGGGCGTCGTTAAAGTTCCCGACGAGCGGTTGGGGTGGCTGTCGGAATTCTTTAACCCGAAAAAAACCACACCCGCCGAACTCGAAATTATCGACCTGCCCGGATTTGATCTTTCCGGCGAGGCTGGGCGCTCGCGATCCAAGGCGCACTGGACGGCGATGCGGCAGTCCGATTGCCTTGTACTGGTCGTGCGAGATTTTCCCGACGATTCCGTCGCGGCGTATCGCAGTCGCATCGACGCGCTCGCCGACGTACAGGAACTTCTCATCGAACTGCTGTTTGCCGACCTCGAACAGGTCACCGCGCGAGTGGAGAAGCTCGAAGTGTCGGTCAAAAAACCGACTCCAAAACGTGACGAGCAGCTGCGCGAGCTGGAGCTTATGAAAAAGCTTCTTGACGCGCTGGAAAACGAAAAGCTACTCAACGAAGTAATCGCTTCAGACTCCGACGCCAAGCTGGTTCGCAGCTTCGGATTTTTGTCGCAGAAACCCGTGTTGATCGTTTGCAACACAAGCGAAGACAAGCTTTCGTCGACGCCGGAAACCATTGAAGACGTTCCGGTTTTGGGATTATGTGCGCAGATTGAGGAAGAAATCGCACAGCTGGACCCGAGCGAGCGTGGTGAGTTTCTCGCGGACATGAATATCGACGCGTCGGCTTCGGATAGGCTGGTGCGGGCGTGCTATGATCGTATGAATCTCATCAGCTTCCTGACCGTCGGTGACGACGAGTGCCGCGCCTGGACCATCCCCGCCAACACCCCCGCCGTAGACGCCGCCGGTAAAATTCACTCCGATATCGCACGTGGATTCATCCGGGCAGAAACCGTCGCCTACGACGATTTTCACACCGCAGGCGACATGAAGCAGGCAAAGGCAAACGGAACCGTTCGGCTGGAAGGCAAAACCTACGCGGTGCAGGATGGCGACATAATCAACTTCCGCTTCAACGTATAGTTTGGATTAGACGGCGGGGCCGACGCCTCGCCAACAGGACACAACATAGAGACGACAAAACAACCCGAGGTCAAACCGCGCCGATCGCGTCGATGGTGGCAGGTGCTGGTGCGCGTTGCGGTCGTTCTCACGCTGATTTTGGTGCTGGGGTACATCACTATTCCGTGGTGGGCACCGACGGGCGTGATCAAAAATATGCTCATCGCCGACTTCGAAGAGCAGATGGGTGTCGATGTCGAAATTCGCGACGTGTCGCTCAGCTGGTCGCAGGGCGTCGTTATCAACGGGTTGGTGTTCCATGCCCCGGAAGGTTTCGGCGACGAGGCGATGCTGACTATCGACGAAATCAACTGCGATTTGTCGCCGCTGGGTTTTTTGCTTAACCGCCGCCTGGACTGGATGGAAATTCGCAACCTGCACCTTCGCATACGAACCAACTCCAACGGGGCGCTTAATATCGGTGCCTTCGCGAAGATTAAACCCGACATCGATATCAGCCGAACCCTGCTGCAAGAGTCTACGGTTTCGATTATTATCCCGGGCGAGTTTGACTCGCCGCTGGTTTTTGCGGTTCACGATTTGCAATGGACGCGCACCGATGACGAGATGATCGGCGAAATTTTCATGACGGGTGGTTTGCAGCAACGCGACAGCATCGCGAGCGTGAACCTTTGCATTTCGACGCGTCACGAATCGCCCGGAAAAAGCACCACCGCCGAGTTTCGTTTCGCGAATCTAAACCTCGCCGAATTTGCCCCGCTGCAATCGCTCGTGGACGAGCTACCGCTGCGTGAAGTTCAGGGACTCTGCAGTGGGGATCTGTCCTGCAGTATCGATACCAATTTCGAGATCGATCACGTGGCGCTGCAACTTACCGCCCGCGGTCTCAGCGTGCAACCGGTCGGCGACGTTACACTACCCGTCATCGACGACGCCGGATTGAAACTCACCGCGACGCTTGATTCGTACAATCGCTGCCTGAAAATTTCGTCGTTGCGGGTTCGTTTACCGGGCATTGACATTACCGGACAAGCCAGCGTGCACAGCGACATTCTCACTGGCGACCTAGAGGCCGTCGACTCCCTCGACCTTACAGGCGTGATTCGGCCCGAGCGAATTTTGGCGATCGTCACTGGCCGAACGCAACTTCTGGGCGACCTGTCCGTCACCGGGCCTGTGCGAGTAGACCTCAACACGAAATTCGACGACGATGCATTCGGGATCGAGCTGAAACTCGACGCTGCCGCGATGGAAATTCGCAACACTACTCGCCTCATCAAACCCACCGGCCAGCAGATGCGATTGGATCTTGACGGGGCGGTGCAACTAGGCGCGCAGCTGCGAGTAGACATTCAGCATTGCACGCTGCTGATGGGTAAAAACGTTATCACCGGCCAGGCCGTTTGGACTGCACCGGCCGAACCGCTCGATCCCGAAACCACGATCGTACAGCAAGTCATGGACGTTATGTCGCATTTGCAGGCGCGCGGTAAAATCGAGATTTCCGATCTTGGCTCGTTGCCGGTGTCGCGCGACGAAAATGCCTCACGCCCGCGACTGGACGGCCGCATCAGTGGTGCGTGGTCGTTCGAAAACGGCGCGGGTAAGCTACCGCGATTCGATTTGAGTTTGCGTGCCGGTACCGAAACTCAGCTCGCCGTGACCGATTCGTTCCGCAAACCCGCGGGTGAACAATTCACGCTCGACGCCGGGGTTACGCTCGACGCAAAAACCGCAACGCTTACCAATATGCTGTTCGACCTGAACCTCGCCGGTGGGCGAATCGGTATCGAAAACGCTTCGCTGCAATTCGTTGCCCCCAACGACCCCGCCAAGCCCGACGAGATACGTTTGCGGGGCAAGTTCAACATCACCAAGCTGGACAAGTTGTTGGCGTGCTGTCCGGTGAAGGTCAAAACCGCACTGCAGGCAGACGGCGACATCGGCGGAGTTTTTACGGGGTTCTATTCTCGCGTCACAACGCGAATGACATTGGAGGCAAATCTCAGCAATGTAGCTGTCAGCGAAAATGATTACTTCGTCAAACCAGCCGGTGACAATTTGATACTGAACTTGGGTGCCTTTAGCGTCGCATCAAAGACGGACGAACTTATTGTGAATCTGGCGATGGACACGGCGTCGTTACGGGTAGATCTGCAACGCTCTCAGAATCAAAACGCTATCAAGATCGCCGCCAACTTCGATGACTTTCACAGGGTTGCGAAGTCCAGCGGGTTTGTTCGCCGACAGCTGCGGGGGGGCGACCTGCAAGGAAACGGTCAGATCGATCTCAATGCGACGTTCGACACAAACATGAATCCGAACGAATTGTATTTCCGACTAAACTCCCCGGACCTGACATTTATTCCCGCCGGTGACGAAGCTGCATTTGTTATTCAGCACAAACCCGTCTTGTTGCTGGGGGTAAATAAGTTCGAGTCGCGGGGCTGCGATGCGGTATGGCTGAAAAACGGACGATGCGATGTGCGGCTTGGGAAAAGCAAGGGCCAAATCACCTACGCCAACCTGCTGCTGAACCCGGAGTTAATCGCTGCGCTGGATGGCGATAGACTCACCCTTCCGCTGGGCGGTACGGAAAAACTCAGCGGCACTATTACGGGTCAACTCAACGCCGCCGAACTTCTTGGCGACATTCTCGGTCCGCTGACGCAGATTACTCGCGAACACAAACTGCGCGGAACGATTGGAATTTCGGGCACGTTCGGCCCTGGCGCCGACGGTGAGGTTTTGCTGCAATGCGAAATTCCCACAAGTGTCACGCTCGCGAACTTCAACGGTTACAGCATACCGGCCGGTGCGTCGCCGCATCTGGATTTTACGCTGACGGCACCGCGTGATGCGTCGGAGTTGCAGCTTCGCGAATTTTCGCTGAACATGGGCGACGTTCGTGTTGAGCTTAGCGGCAAGGCGGCCCCTGTTTTCGCCCCCGATGGTACGCTGCAGTCGATAGCACCGTCAGAGTTCCACGCTGCGATTTCCGCCGACGCCAAATTGCTCGCCAAAATGATTCATGAACTCCGCAACGCCGAAATGGCCGGTGGTTTGTTTCTCGATATGCAATGGAAGTCGCAAACTCCCACTACCGGGTCTGCCACCAACACTACGTTTTTCGCCAACGACTTCCGCGGAAAGTTTCGCGATAAGCAGGTGCGGTTAGACGGTGAATTGTTCGCAAAAAACGTCCGCTTTAAGGATGACGAGTTTGTCGGACTGGATCGCCTGATGACGAAACAGTTGGAGTTCCAAGTGGGTGACAATCACGGATGGATCATCGCCGACATCGACAACATTTTTGCCGATTACAAACCCGACACCCCCGCGCCCAAAGGCAAAGCTGTCGTCCTGCTGGAATATCTCGACGACAAGGATATCGCCGACTGGTTAAGCACCACCGACAACCCCTCGGTGCCGCCAATTTCGCCCGCCGCGCCGAAAAAGAAACTCGAGGATCGCGCGGTGGATATAATCGCACAACTGCGCAACGTTTTGCAGTCGGCCGAGCTTCGTACGAATGTCTACGCCAAACGGCTTCGCACTTTCGACCCGACTTTAAACGAGCATTACGATGTCGACATGCTCGATCTCGAGTTTACCGCCACCGACGGAAATTTGCGAATCGATTACATCGCCGGGCTGTACGGCGGCACTGTGCAAGCTTCGATGACCACACAAATTCGCGACGTGATTCCGCAGGTCGCCTCGAAGACTGAAATGCTGGAGGTTGCTGCAACCCCGGAAATTCGGCCGCAAATTTCGCGCATCTTTCCGGGCAATACCGTTACCGGAATGTTCTCACGATGGGAAACAGTCAGGTATCCGCTGGCCGAAATGGTGTGCAACACGCTGGATAAAAGTTTTCCGCTGACGCCTGAGGGCGAAACAAAGCTCATTGCCATTGAGGGCATTGTTATCGGGCGGGCGGCACCGAAGTTCGTGACGAAAATTTTCCCCGGACTGAACCTCTCCGAGTACAAGTACGATAAAATGACCAGCTTCGGGCAGCTTAAGGGCGACGGGTCGGCCGAAAACGAAACGATTTTCTCCGGGCTGTACGATCTTTATATGGATGGCGTGACGGACAAAGAGAATCGCATCAAATATACGATCGGGTTGGTGATGCTGGGCACCTCCGTCCCGGCCGAGTGGCATCACGACTGGAAACAGGGCCGCTTTCCGCTGCTGAACGTCAGCGGGCAAATTCGTGACGGGCAACTCGTCGACGACACCGTTGCCTATCCCTGGCCGACCGAAACTTTCTATGAAATGTGCGTGCGATATAATATCGTCTACATGGCGTGGATAAATGCCCAAAAGAACAAAGAAGCCACAATGGCGAACAACTGAAAACTAAAAAAATAATGCCCCACACAGACGAACAATTCGATTTTCACAAAGATGCCTACGCACCTCCGCTGCTGAAGCTACGAAAAAAGGGCAGGGCGATTTTGTGCATTGCGGTGAATCTGATTTTATTCACAGCTATTTGCGTATTTTGGGGATATTTGCATTCCGGGCGATGGATTCCGTTTACGGCCAACACTTTCCGTAGCGGCATGATTTCGCCTACGGGTATGCTGCTGCTCAAACCGCTGAGCATTTTTACGTATCCGTGGATGATCGTTGTCGTGGGGTTGCTGTTGGGCGTGTTGGTGCTGGTTCCGCTGGTGATGGCGGTGATGTATCCGCTAATCGTTGGACTTTTGTGCGCCATGCTCGTCGGTGTTGTAGGAGAGTCGCCGCTTTTGGGGTTGACGTTGTTTATGGGTTGCCTTGTCGCAGCCAAAACGCGATTGCGGCGGCAGTATCCGTTTTTGGCGGTCGTGTTCGGCATGGTGCCGGTGTGCGTGTTTCTCTACATCTGGATCTATCTTGGGCTAGACGTCGCGACGTTGTTGCCCGTGCAGCAGTGGGTGTTGGCTGTGCCGTTTTGCCTCGCGATATTCGTGGTAATTGTGGCTGCCCAGATAATCGTAATGTTGGTGCGATGGCGCAAATTTCACCCGGGCATTATCTGGCCGGTAATTTTAATCCTCACGGCTGCGCCGCCGGCGTTGTTTTTTCCACTCATCGGCGAGGGCGAATTGCAGTACAACGTACTGGTTGCCGATGAGCTGAGCGGGGAAACGATTTTCGCACCGATGTCGCGGAAAAAATGGGTCGAGCAACATGGTAAGGGGCTTGGCGCAGATGCTTTAAATCGTGCGATTCAGGATGATCTGGACGGCAAGAAACGCAGCTTGATCCGCAAATGCGACGACTACCTCCATCGCTATCCCGACAATGACCGCGCCGTCGAAATTGCATGGCTGCGGGGGCAGTGCAGCAGTATGCAGTGCGATTTTTCTGGCATCGACGACAGGATGATCGTGTATTTTGCCGACTTCGTCCAACCGTCGTCGCAGGTGTTCTGGGCTGAGCTGCTGCAAACCTATCCGAAAAGCGATCAGGCTGGTTTGGCGCGATGGCATCGCGGGGTGTTGCAGCTGCGAGAAATTGCAAACGTTAAAGACGACACCGAGGTTCTGGCACGGGCGGCTCGAGCGCAGCAAATGTTAATCGAAGCGCAAAACAGCATCAGCGAAGCCCTCGTGTTGCACAACCGGCGAAAAGACCAGACGCATTCGTGGGCGAGTAAAATTTTCAAGACCCCATCAACATTACCCGACTGGCAGGACTACGTCGCCGCGCTGTTTGAGATTGAGTCGCTGCTCTGGAAAATGAAGGACAACGACGTTTTGACAGATCCGACCAGCGCCCGTGCGATGGCGGCGCTTTTGAGTCTCAGCCCGTACGGCGAAAGTTATTCGCAACAGTTGCGGCGACTTATCGCCGACGGCGCCTTTGCCAAGACGAAAATGTTGGACAATTTTCAGATGGCGCTGGCAAAGGAAATCCGAAATCCGTATGAACGAGCCGACGCCCTGAAAAAATTAACCGAAGACGAACGCACCGACACCGCAATCGAGGCCTATTACGAGCTGGGATTGATCTCGATGCAGACGGCTGGTGCGAGATTTATCGGGCTTACGTTGGCCCCTCCCACCGAGCTGTTCGGAAAAGTTTCCGCCGCTCGCCCCAACCCCTGGAGCCACCAAGCCAAGGATAATCTTGCATGGTTGGAGCAAAACGCATTACGATATAGGAAGAAAGCTCAGCCGAGAACAAATGACAAATAAAAGTAATTCCATTTCGCCCGCGCAACGCCCACGGGTGCTGCTGGTGACCGCGTCGGTAGGCACGGGTCATAATCAGGCTGCGCGCGCACTGGAGGAGGAACTTCACGCCCGAAATATCACCGACATTAAGTGTGTCGACGCCATGGATTTTACCCCGCGACTTTTCCGCGCGAAATACGCCGGGGGATACGCGCTGACATTTACGCGATTGTCATTTTTTTACGGGCTGGGCTTTCGCATGCTGGATCGCCCGACTGGCTCGGCGCGAACACCTGGTGAAAAATATCGCCTCTGGCGCGAGTGCCGCGCATTAAAACGACTCGCCGATTTTATTCGCGAGTTTAATCCCGACGTTATCGTCTATACGCATTTTCTCGCCGCCGCCGCGGTGCAACCCATGATCCGGCGCGGGGAAATAAACCCGCAGCAGATAATGGTCGTGACCGATATCAAAGTTCACCGATGGTGGTACAGTGGCGGCATCGACAAATGGTTTATCGCCCAAGATTCCAGCCGCCAGCAGCTACTGCGATGGGATATAGACCCGGCGAAGATCGTCGTGAGCGGAATTCCGTTACATGCAAAATGGGATCGCCTCGCCGCCCCCTCGCAGCAGGTTCTGCAGCAGATTCGCAAGGAGTTTAACCTCCCGAACGATAAGAAAATTGTGTTGCTGTCCGGAGGCACCGCCTTTACGTGTGGGCCTGTCGAATGCATCGCGCGGCGCTTAGTTGCTAACCGCGACGACATCTGCGTCGTTGTTCTCGGGGGGCGAAACAAGAAATTGCTGGGTAAGCTCAGTACGCTTGCAGAAACCCGCGTTGGGAAAATTATTCCCGTCGGATTCACCGATCGCTTAGATGAGTTGATGCAGTGTGCGTCGTTGATACTCACGAAGGCAGGGGGGCTGATAACCACCGAATGCCTTGCCGTCGGCTTGCCGATGGTTCTTTTCCCACCGATACCCGGGCAGGAAAGTGGCAACGCCAAATTCTACGCCGACTCTGGCACCGCCGTTATCGCCAACAGCTTCACCCGCGTTGCGACACTCGCGCACGAACTTCTTGCCGACGAATCGCGGTTAGCGGAGATGTCCCAATGCGCCGCCGCTCTGAAATTTCCCGGCCGCATGACTATCGTCGACGCTATCATCGACGCGCTGTAGCCATATCAAAACAATTAACGATTAACCTGCAACACGCCTTCTGGCTGCGGTGTCGAACCCGCGCCGATAGCACCGGAGGCAAAATATCGCTGCGATACATGCGGGTTCTCACCCCATCTTTCCATAAAAAAACGCCCCTTATGGGACGTTTTTTCACGGACGGAGAGGGCGGGATTCGAACCCGCGGTACGGCCTTAAACCGTACGTCGGTTTAGCAAACCGGTGCATTCAGCCACTCTGCCACCTCTCCAGCAGACAAGGGGAAACTTTACCCCCAAAGACATCGCAGGTCAAGAAATTTGCGCCGAATCGGCGTAAAGAATGTGCGCGCATTGACACCGCCACAACACGATTGCCCCTGTCATTTCACGTAAAGAAGCACGCGATTTTCTGCGATATGACGTCGCCGATAATTTGCAGCTGGCCCGAATCAAATTCATACACCTTAACAACATCGGCGTACTTGGCCTCCTCCGGAAGCAGCTGCGTTAATAAATTCGGCAGCGCCAATAATTTATCTGCGTGAAATACGACGTTTTGTTTCTTGGGAAACAGGGCAACGTAGAAAATGTCGCCTTCGACGAGGTCCTGGAAAAAGTGTGTACCGAACGAAAGTTCCGGCATGAGGTTTCCGCCTTCGTGAGCGATTTCGGTCATGACGGCGATGTTGTTGATTTCGGAGAAACTCACAGGGACACCAAGGGAAGGGGTGGTTGTGCCCCATCGCCCGGGACCCAGCAGCAAAGTCGGAGTGACCGCCCTATCGGTGATCTGCCGATTGAGCTTCCCGACCAATCGCGCGATGCTGTACTTTTCCGAATTCGGGGTGTCGACGTATTGCTGCGGGTCGACATAGACGATTCGCTTTATCGGCTGTGAGATGCTGCCCCCCATCGTGTACCCTTCGGAGGCGAAGAGGATTTTTTCGGGGTCGATATTGTCAGGCAGCGTAACGTTCGGGCGCAGGCCCTTGGTCTGCAAGGGGCGGCACTGCACGAGGTTAATCCGAAACGATTCGTCATCCACAAAATTAACCGTAAACTCGACATCAACGGGATAGTGGTAGCGAGCCTCGAGCGTTTTGAGGATGCGCTGCATGATCTTCGTGAAGTCGGTGTTCGACAACAACTCCTTGAACGTGATCAGCCACGATTGTTGCGGCGGCATCCCGAGTTCTTTCATTCGCTGTTCGGTTTCCGCGTCAGACTCGGCGATCAGCGAAAGCCTAAGGGGCAGGTCGTCGTTTAGTAGCTCGCGGACGCTGATGGTATTGAGACGATTTTCGAGAGTGTCGAGAACGTCGGCGTTGTGCTGCGAGAAGCGGCGCTGGTCGTTCCGGTCAGCGTAAGGCCGTAATAGCGGCTGATCGAGGGCGATAATCTGCGGGTAATCGTCTTCGACGCGATCCACCGCTCTCGTACCAAGCCCGAAAACCAGTCGCAACATCCCGGCTTGCGGGTCTAGATCCGGCTTCCAGACAAACGTGTTGTGCGAAACCCCCACACCCGCCAAGTCCGGGAAAAAGTAACTTTTCTTATATGATCCAGACACGCGCTGCACGAGCAACGCCATAAGTTCATCTTCCTGATCCAACCCGCGCTGCAAACGATACACAAGCGCGCTTTCGTCCATGGTGCTGGCGTAAACCTGTTGAACGGCGCTGATAAAGGCGGCGTATCGCTGGTCGGGGTCGCCCTGATTCACAAGGAACACACTTTCGTATTTCCCCGCAAATGCATTGCCGAACGAATCTTCCAGCAGGCTGCTGGAGCGAACGATAATCGGCGATTGTCCGAAGTATTCCGTTAGTTCTAAAAATCGCTCGCGAATCTGGTTCGGGAATTTTCCCTGCATGAGATTTTGTTTCATTTCGGGGGCAACTGCGAAGTATCCATCCTTGGTCTTTTGTTCCATCAGCAGCTTCCACCATCCGTTCTCGACGATGTAGCTATAAAAGATGTCCGACCCGATGTAAAACGAATCGTGCGGTTCTAAGTACTGATCCCAATCGAACGAGGTTTCATTTTGCAGGATTTTTTGCGCCAGCAACATCCCCGTCGCCTTTCCGCCGATGAATCCACTACCAATCAGTCGCGATTTGATAGTCGTTAAATCGTCGAGCGAAAAGTTACTCTGTGCCAGCTGCATAATTCGCGGTTCACTGCCGATCATAATTCGGCAAAGCTCTTGGATAAGCTCCTTGACTTCTTTCGCGTCGGGGGGGACATTGACGAGGGTATCTGCCTGCATAAACACCCTGTCCCAATGGTCCAAAAATCGCCCCGAGCCTGTGGGATTTTTCTGCGAGATGTGCCCGAAGAGTTTACTGGCGTCGAGGCTGCTGATGACGGGTTTGAATTCTTCACCGCACTGCAGGTGTGGGAGGAACATGGTGGGCGAGTAGCGGCTCCAGACTTTCAGCGGGTGGACGTAGATGTTTCCCTCGAAATCGTAGACGTCCAGCAGCAACTGAGTGGTTTCGCGAATTCGCGCGACGGTTTGCAGCGAATGATAGTTTCGCAGAATGGCGAAGTAGGCGATGGTATTCAGCTCGAAAAGATACGGGCAGGTAACCTTGAAGAAGTTCCCGATCATAAGGTCGGTCGCCCAGGCACTGAGCAGGTCGGAAAGGCAATCGAAAACGTAGTACGCCTCAACCCCAGCTTGGGAAATTACGGAATGAATCTGCGTCGAAAAACTCTCGAATCCGCCCTTGGGGTCAAATTGATGCACCGTCACGCCCGGTTGGTTTTCGACCAGCGGTTCGTGATGCGCAAATCGCATGTAGATAACGTTGCGATTGTCCGCGAGGGCTTTGTCTACGTAGCGGCTTACAAAATGCTTGTAGTCCTCGATGCTGCCGACCTGCCAGACGACATTGTCGCCCTTTTTCAGATCGCAAAGCGCCTTATCGAGATCCGCAAAGCCCGTACTTGCCCACGCTGCCATAATCGATTCAACCTTTCCGCAATCTATTTCGTTTCGGGTAGCATTTTGAGGAGTTCGACGGTGTGCCGGTTCGTTTCCTCATCGGTGTCGTACAGAACTTCGTCCACGCACTGCCGCATAAGATACAACCCGTATCCGTTCGACTGCGAACCGTCAAACGACGGCGTCGACATCTGGAACTTCTTAAACGCCTCGCCCCAATGTGAAAGAAAAACGGTGATGCGGTCTTCGTAAACATTGACCGCAATTTCGAGTTGCTGATCTTCTGCTCCGCCATAAGCATGCCGGATGATGTTAGTCGCGGACTCGATGACGGCGATTTCCATTTGGCTGGCGAACTCGGCGGTGACTTTTTCGGTCTGCTCAAAAATCACCGCCAACAGTTCCCGCAGCCGACGCAGATTGGACATTTGACTGGTGAGCGTCAGCGACTTGCTCAGCAGGGGCGTTTCGGGAGCGGGGATATTGATTTTTACGACGATATACGTTAGGTCGTCGGGGAACACTTGTGAACCTGTAAAGCTCACCAGTTCGCGATACAATAGCTTGATGAAGTCGTCCGGTTCGATGTCAGAATTTGCAACAAGCAGCTTCTCCAAACGTTGCGGCCCGAAAGCAAGACCGTCAGAATTTTGCGGCTCAACAACGCCGTTTGAGTAGAACATTACGACATCACCGTTTTCCAGATGCACGCTGGTCTGCTCAAAGATTTCGTCCCTGCTGAAGCCCAGCGGAAAGTTTACGCCCTTGAGCATAACGCAATCGTTGGTTTTGCGCCGGTAGTGCAGAAGCTTGGTGTATCCGCAGTCGACGAAATCCATGCGTTGTTTGTCGAGGTTGAATCGTGCGCAGCAGGCGGTGGCAAAACTGTTGAGCGTGATGAATTTGTCGCACAGCTGTTCGCTGGCGGCGGTGACGATTTCCTCCGGTGTCGGCAAGGCAGAAAGATTCGTAGAACATACGAGGTTCCCCGCTGCCTGCAGGAGTTGGTTTTTAGTCGCTGCCCCCAAAAGCGCACCCGACACGCCCTTGCCCAAAACATCACCAACAATCAAATCGAAGTGATTGCGGTTGTACCGAATGAAGTCGTAAAAATCTCCGTCAATGCGCTGCGACGGAATCGAAATGGCAGCGATTTGGGCACCGCAGATATTTTCGGGGATGGCACCGACGAGCAGGCGGTTTTGAATTTCCAAACCGATGTTGATTTCCTGATGGTATGCCCATTGGAGCTCCTGCGTGACGTGCTCTTTGTGGATGGCTGATCCGATTATTCGCGACGCAGTCTCCAGCGAATCGATTTCGGATTGCTCCCATGCGCGCAGCTGACGGTTTTCATAAACCACGCACCCCCACCAGTCGGCACCGACAAAAATTGGCACTGCCAGCACGGACTTTGCTCCGCGCGAATCGAGAAAAATTTGCTCATCGGTGGGCAGCTTATCGGTACAGCTGGTGATGGTCTGTCCCGCACCGAGCACTTCCGCCCAGCGGGGTAGTTCAAATTCCAACGCGTCAAAATTCCCATCAACTGCATCGCCGCTTACCGTAGAGCCAACCCCAAGTGCAGTCCACTCGAATTGCTGTATCAGCAGTGCCCCAGACGGTGCGTCGTCGGTATTGACGAAGATGCAAACACGGTCGGTTTGCACAGCGATGCCGAGCTTTTCCAAAACCATCTTGGCGCGGGATTCCCATTCGGAAGTTTCGAGAAATTTTTCGGCGGCGAACGTCACAGCCTCCAGAACCGCCGCGCGCTTTTTCATATCCTCTAGCGACCCGCAAGACCCCGCACCGGAAGAGGCAGATTTTCGCGCAACTAACACCAATCCCGCGATCACCAAAACGAACACCACACCCACAACGAAATAAGCAACGTGCGGCATAGCTGCTGAAAGCATCAAATTTGCTAATACACCCGATTCCATGCCCACAGAGTACCAATTGTCGCCCCCGCGGAAAAGCACAGATTCGGTATTGGCGAAAAAACCTTTGCAGAAATTTCACGCATCAATTACTTTCCTAACGTACAATGAGGTATAGGTTGTTTAACAAATGGTGTTCCAATGGACTTAGATATCAGCGACATCCTGAAGCGTTGGCCGTTCAAACCTGGCGAGGTAAACGTCCGCCGTATTATCGGTGCCGACGGGCGGGAAAAACTGCAGCTGCGCCTTGATCTCGGGCTGCTGCAGATGGAAGTGGTCGGACGACCCGACGGGAAAAAACCAAAGGGGCACGAGACACTCCTGGATTATTACGAATCGAAGTTGCAGGAACACAAAAACGCAAACGGTGCGACCGAAGGATTTACCATCACCGCAAAGGCGTGTGAAAAACTGCGAGCCGAAGGCGTAATGTTCTACCACCGATATCTCGCGGCGTTCGTTTTGGGCGACTACGAATCCGTCGTCCGCGACACCCGCCGAAACCTGCGACTTTTCGACTTCTGCACCGCCTACGCCAAAACCGAAAACGACCGCCTGATTCTCGAACAGTTCCGCCCATACGTTGTGATGATGCACGCCCGCGCGAGATGCCGCGAAGCTCTCAAAAACAAGCGCCCAAAACAAGCCCTCGTCTTCGCCCGCCAGGGAATCGAGGCGATACGCGAGTTTCTGGAGCAAAACGAAATGGCAATCGAAAACTCACCCGAACTTGGAGTGCTCTACAATATGGAACGCGAAGTCATCGCGACGATACCCGTTGACCCAGCGGTGAAGCTCAAGCAAAAACTCCAAACCGCTATCGAAGAAGAACGATACGAAGAGGCCGCCGCCATTCGCGACGAAATGTCGAAAAAAACAAAAAATGACCAATGAGCAAATCCCAATGCCCACCTATGAGCAATCTTCTGTCAAGAGAGTATTGCGGAGAATTTTGCGGAATGTTCCAACCACCTATTCGGGATCAACGTAACAGTCGTCCCATTATACGATATTCGGCTGTCCCCATTCATTAAAAACGGCAT
>DAOVZK010000080.1 GCA_030635145.1 Planctomycetota bacterium
ATTTTCCAGAACAACTCTTCAGCCATGTCGGCGTTGCGAATGCGGTTGGCATGCGACAGGCCGTTGCGACTGGGTGGCGAAGCCCGTCGAATAGTAGCCAGGGCGCCAGCGTGATTCCGCATAGTGTCGGCAACGTCGTTTAGTGAGAGCGAGTGAGCCAGCTGCGCGTGCAACATCGCTACGACATGAGACCAGGGACTAAAACAGCGAGCCCTTTTGTCCACCCCGTGCTTACGAGCCAGCCGCGGAACGAGATTGCGAGGAATTAGGTTGCAGATTTGATTGAGAATGGTATTCTTTGAGCGGGTTGCATGGGTTACTCCTGTCTGTCTAACGCAAACAGAGTACCTCATAATCCGCTACTTTGCAAAAATCAGACATCCCACCGACCGGCTATGGGATGACTGTGACATAAACAACAAAATGTAATCCCCGCTGTGTGTGTCATCTCTGCTTCGCCATCACCTTCTCCATCTCCGTGCAATTGCGAACAACGTTTCCAAATAAGTGTGAGTTCCAATCGCGCATTCATCGTTGACACAAAAACAGGTCAGGCATGGGAAAAATACATTCCACGCAATGAAGGGCCCACCGGTCGTGGCTTTTTGGATCCGAAACTGAAAAAGGCGAAATAGGCGTAGCGTCGGCCATCACCGACTGCAAAGCCACCTGGACCAAAACCTTCGACTGGTAAGTCGTAGCACCCACCAGCCGCGGTCGGCAATATATCATTTTTCATGGCTGGGTGCGGTGTTTGCAACCACGTTTAACAAATGTTCCGATTCTCGTGATTGCTCCGTGAAACGCGGTGTAACCAAGCCACCCAGAAAGAACTGGATCCCCGCCTGCGCGAGGATGACAGAGAAGAATAATGCCCGCGATGCTATCGCCTATTGCCTCCTCGGCTCGCGGTCGGCAATGGCCGACCCTAAGCCTTATTTGAAACCTTATTTTTTGCAGGCTGCGAGCAGTTCGCCGATGGTGGTGGTAGCTGCGGCACAGATGCGGTCGGCGGCGCCGTAGTAGACGGTGACGGCTGCGTCGTCGTCAACCACGAGACCGTTGCTGAACACGCAATTCCCAAACACGCCCTTTAGTTCGTAGTCAGCCTCGGGGGCCAGAATCGGATTCGTCGCTCGCGAGATGATTTTCTCGGGGTGTTCGAGGTCGCTTAGCATTACACCGAGGTGATATTTACTGTTGTCGTCGGCGGCGTGGTAAATTTCTAACCAGCCGGCGTCGGTTTTAATCGGGGCTGCTCCCGCGCCGACTCGCTGTGCTTCCCACGTACCGGGTGTTGGGGCGAGCGTCATTTCGTGATGCCCCCAGCATTGCAGGTCGGGTGAGTAGGCAGTCCAGATGCAGGCTGGGTTGAACTCGCTTTTGTAAGGCCGATGCCGCGCGACGTACATGCTGCGAACTTTTTCCGGAAATAGCACGACGTCTTTCTGGTACGGCGGAAAGATTAGCCCATGCCGCTCGAAGTTCACGAAGTCGTCCGTCGAAACCATCGCCACGGTCACCCCGCACCCGGAGACAGCTGTGTATGTTATGTAGTACCGCCCGTCAATGAGTGTGATTCGCGCATCCTCACAGCCGTAGGCTTCGTACTTGGTGGACGGGAAAATCGCGGGGGCAGAATCGAATTTGAAATTCTTACCGTCGGTGCTGCGGGCGATCCGCAGGTGCGACATGCTCGACAGAACCATCCGTCCGCGATAGTAATACCCGCGGCCGTCAGGGCATTGCATATCCGGATCGTCCTTGCGATATCGCCCGACTTTCACCTCGCCGGATTCGTCGTCGTAGTACACGTAGGCGACGTAGTCTTTTTCGTCGCGAGTTTTTTCGCCCACGCGAACCAGTAGCAGCGTTTCGTCGCCGAATTTTACCGCCGCCGGGTTCAGCGTACACAAAATCTCAAGATCGTCGCGTGTGGGGGCAAGGTCTTGCGGTGTCAGCAGCGGATTTTCGGGTAGTCGTTTAAGCATATGTAAGCGTTCCACTCTTCTTCCTGTTTAATTTCTTTTTTCGACAGGATAACAGGATAGTTTTAAGTTTTTTTGGGTTATTCAAGTTCAAATTTTACAAGCTTTGTTACTGTTGCCTTTAGCGAAATTCAAAATAAGTCCCATGTGAATCATCTTTACCGTAACCGTATAAAATAACACTGAGTCTTACGCAAGTTATCATATTTCTTTGGGATTAACAGGATTTATTTTTTATCCTGTTATCCTGTCTAAAAACTTCGTGAAGGGTTAAAAAAACCGATTAAGTGATTCACCAGTTTGCGGGATTGTGTATAATTTCCCAACATGAGCATTATTGACATACACACACACGCGTTTCCAGACAAAATTTCCAAGCGGGCAATGAGCCATCTCGAAAGCATGACCGAAGACTGGGCCGCCGTCGGGCAGGGCACGGTTCGCGACTTGCTGAAATTCATGGACAACACCGCCGTCGACGTTTCTGCGATTTGCGGCATCGCTACCAAGCCCGGGCAATGGAGCGGGATTCTCGATTGGCTGCTGGGGGTGATGGGCAAGCATCGCGAGCGGATCGTGCCGTTTGCGTCTGTGCATCCGCAGGACGAAAATATCGGCGACGCGCTTATGCAGATCAAGGACGCCGGGATTTACGGAATTAAACTGCACCCGATGCATCAGGACTTCATCGCCGACGCCGACGAGGTGATGGAAATTTACCAGCAGGCAGCATGGTGCAGATTGGCCGTTCAGATTCATTCCGGCCGCGACATCGGATTTCCCAACGACGCTATCCCCGACCGTGCAAGCCCCAAGCGAATCGCGAATGTGCTGGATCGTGTCGATGGTTTGCGGATTCTTTGTACGCACATGGGCGGATGGCGCAGCTGGGATGAGGTCGAAGAATGTCTCGTCGGGCGAGACGTGTACATGGAAACGTCGTTTGCTCTCGGGCATATGGACGACGAGCAGTTTTTGCGAATCGTGAAAAATCACACCCCCGACCGCGTGTGTTTCGGTTCGGATTGGCCTTGGAACGATCCGGGAACCGAGCTGGCGAAGCTCGAATCATTGGGGTTATCGGCGGGCGACTTGGAAAAAATAAAATTCTCGTCGAGTGCCGCATTTTTGGAGCTTTCGGGCTGATTTCACCGGCTCGGTTACGAGTTTAGCCCAAGCGTTATGTAAAAGCCTTGCCTTTAGCTTCCGGTGCGGATAAATTCTTATGCATCAGGGGTGGTAACAACGAAAAATTCGCTGGCGTGCAGCAAAACTGAAAAAATGGAGTTTTCGAATGAAGTCGATTCACATTGTCGAAGAATATCTACCCATGGCGTGGGAAAAAGCGGTTTTGGCGTGCTGGGAGCAGGGCGAAACGTTTCCCACAGAGTACGACAAACCCGGCGACCCGCCCAGCCGCGACGTCACATGCCTCATTCACGTAACCAAACCGTTCGAAGACCCGCGAATTCACCGTGCATTTCCGGGCGGATTGGACGATCTCGAGAAATATCGCAGCGAGGTTGTCTTTGGTGTGCACGACCATTGGATCGACCCGTCGGTGGGGAAGTGGGAGTACACGTATCACGAGCGGTTATGCGATTATCGCTTACCCGACGGAACGGTGTACGATCAGATTGCGGGGGTCATTGAAAAGTTAAAGTCGGCGGGGCATACGCGAAGGGCACAAGCGGTGACGTGGCAGGTTTGGAACGATATGAACGTCGATGACCCGACATGCCTCCAGCGGTTGTGGTTTCGCATTTCGGGCGAGGATCGCAAGCTGCACCTAAACGTCCACATGCGTTCAAACGACGCTTTCAAGGCGGCCTTCATGAACATGTTCGCATTCAGCGAGCTGCAGGCGCAAGTCGCCGCCGCCGTCGGTGTCGAACCAGGCGAATACATCCATATTGCCGACTCGTTCCACATCTACGGAAGCTACTTCGACGAATTCGAAGGTTTTTTAAAGACCACCAAGGAGCGGTCGTTTGAGCAGAAGGTCTTTGCTATGGATTTCGCCAACAGCTTTTTCATCGACGGTTGCAAATCGCTGCTGGGCGAGGAAGATATGCCGAGCGACAAGCAGGCGATGATTCAGGCACGGTTAACCGAGCTTGAGAGTGTTTGAAAAAACGTCCAATGAAAGTCCTCTCCGGATTTAATGCACAACGGCAAACATTACCTTGACGTTAAATCCCCCGGGCCCTACATTGGCGGGAAGTTTTTCGGATCGGGCGACCGGTTTGATGTTAATAATCGAATTTGGCAGGATTTTTTAGAAAATTTTCGGGAATAAAATATGAATCTGATAACTGGAGCAACGGGCCTTTTGGGTAGTCACATTGTCGAGCAGCTTCGCGAAGCTGGAGAACCTGTTCGCGCACTCGTTCGCCCCGGCAGCGATATCCGCGTGCTGGAATCGTTCGGCGGGGTTGAGTTTGCACAAGGCGACGTGACGGATGCTGACAGCATCGCCGCCGCCATGAAAGGCGTTACGACTGTTTACCACGCCGCCGCCGCCGTCGGTGACTGGGGCAGCTGGGAGAACTACTTCGTTCCCGTGTCTATCGGCGGAACGCAAAACATGATCGACGCCGCCCGCCGCGAAAACGTCAAACGATTCCTGCATGTCAGCAGCATCAGTGCGTATGGGCATCCCAATGGTAAGGACATGGTATTAGACGAGACGGCTCCGCTGGGTGTGGACCTCTACAAGTGGAGCTACTATAGCAGGGCGAAGGTTGAGGCGGAAAAACTTGTCTGGGCCGCCCACGAAAAAGGCGACATCCCCGCGACAGTCGTCAAACCCTCCTGGCTGTACGGCCCGCGAGACCGCGCCTCCATGCCGCGAATCATCAAAGCCCTCAGGGCCGGAAAAGGCAAGCTGCTGGGCGACGGATCGAACCGCCTGAATCTTACCTACGCCGGCAACGAGGCAGAAGGTTGCATCCTCGCCGCCACCAAAGACTGTGCACTCGGACAGAACTACAACCTGTCCTGCGACGGGGTCATTACGCAGAGCGAATATTTTAATAAAATTGCTGAGTGTATCGGGGCTAAACCCGTGACGAAAAAAGTTCCCTACGCCGTGGCCTACAAGGCGGCGTTTTTGATGGAATTCTTCGGGCATCTGTTCCGCAAAAAAACGCCCCCGCTGGTTACGCGATACAGCGTCTGGCTGATCGGGCGGGAATGCTTCTTCTCGGAAGAAAAGGCACGCAGGGAACTCGGCTGGAAGCCAACGGTCAGCTACGAGGAAGGCATCCAGCGATCCGTCAAATGGTGCCTCGATAACATAGAAAAGTAGTCAGCGATCAGTTGTCAGAGGTCAGTAAGAAAAAGCTCGTAGCGACTGTCTTGAATTTCAAGTTTAAATTGTGGATTTCCATGGCTGATTATCTCGTAGCATAATATTTAGTATCGTTAATAGTTTTCTCATGGCAGCGACAAGGGCAACGATTTTTTTCTTGCCGGCTTCAACAAGTC
>DAOVZK010000081.1 GCA_030635145.1 Planctomycetota bacterium
AGGTCATGACGATCTCGCCGCAGCTGGCATTGCTTCGGCTAGCCGAAGCAATGTCGCACATGTATACTCTACCGTCAATCATTGGCGGTAGATATAAGATACAAGGTCATGCAACTTGTTGCATGACACAGATTCATTGGAACATTTAAATTGCCATGCAATAAGTTGCATGACCTACCAGATTGGAAGTTTTTTAAATTAAGGAGTCAGTTTTCAGTGGTCAGTAATCAGCAAAAAAACAGAATTATTTATCCTCTTTATCTTACTGAAAGTTGAAGCCTGATAGCTGATAACTTTTAGTCATCCAGCAGTTCGCGGATGTCTGGTGGTAAGAAGCGGTCGGTCAGTTCGGGATGGTCTTTTAGTGCGGTCACCACAACTCCGATCTGGTCGCCGGTGGGCGCGGAGGTGTCGAGAAATAAAATTTCCTTGCCCTTTAATCTCACAAACGACCCCCCTGGATGGGCATTGCTGTCTCCAAAAGGCGGAACACTACGCATCGTGACGCCCAATTCTTGTGCCAAATCCACCAATATGTTGAGTTTTCTGATATCGTCCATGGTTTTAAATACTTGCAATGGCGGGTGTTGTGAAAATTATGTTAAGTTCTTACTCGCTACTTAAGTTTCCCGGTTTCTACTCCGATAACCTTATGAAGCATTAGGTGCGTAAAGAGAGTGTAACCCATTGAACTATCAAGTGAACAGAAAAATGTCTCAGGGCGGAACGATAACCTTGCCGGTGAAAGACACCGTTGACCTGCAGCAGCGCGAGTTGGAGCGTTTGCTCGAGGAGGTTAAGGTTTTACGGCGGCGGGTGCGTCATAATCAGCGGCTTGCTTCGGTGGGCACGCTGACTGCGATGGTTGTTCACGAGTTCAACAACATTCTTACCCCGATTATAAATTACGCAGAGCTGGCGAAGCGCGACGAACGTCATACCGCCAAGGCGCTGGATTGTGCGATCGACGCCGGAGCCCGTGCGACGGAAATCTGCAAAGCGATTCTCAATTTCTCGAAAGACTCTGCCCACAACCGCGAGTCGGTTAACCTTAGCTCGCTGGTAAACGATACGCTTAAGGCAATGATCGGCGAGAGGGCGAAAGACGGAATCGAATTCGTTTGCGATATTCCAGCAGGCATAGATGTCGTCGCACCCACAGTTGAATTGCAGCAGGTTATCATGAACCTGTTGATAAACGCTCGCACAGCTGTGATGGAAAACGGCGCGCCGGGAAAAATCGAGGTTACTACAACCGTAGAACCTTCACGCGTTGTGCTTCGCGTTTGCGACAACGGAGTGGGAATTCCGCAGGCGAATTTGCGGAAAGTTTTCGAGCCGTTCTTCACTACCAAAAACACATCTCCCGACGGTATGAGCGGATCGGGACTTGGACTTTCGATCTGCCACGAGATCATGCACTCGATGGGCGGAAAAATCAGCGTCGAAAGTACGCCCGGTCATGGGGCGTCGTTTACTCTCGATATTCCAATGGCGGCGTAGACGGTATCCCGCGACTAGTCGAACAGCACCCCGTTTGGTTTATGCTGCACATGCCCGTTATCCAGAAAGTGGCTGATGGCTTCGTCGGTGGTGTGAAAAACTTTTGTCGCCGTCTCGGTAATAAACGGTGACGGTTCGCATTTGGGTTTCCACACAATGTAAACGTCGCGAGTTGATTCGTGTGCGTGCTGCAGTTCGCGTTCCACCCCGCTGGAAAGTGCCGGTTTCCCGTCGCGGAGTTCCGGTACCAGCGACACGATCATATCGGACTGGTCGATAAGTTTAAAATCCCGCACGTAAATCTGTCCGTCGATATCGGGGATAATATCCAGCACCTGCGAAGTTTCGAGGGTGACTTTTTCGATACCCATTCCGCTGTCGACTGTGCGATGTCCATCGCGGGCGGCGGCGAGGGCGGCGAATGCCAGCGGTTTTTCCTTTTCCATGTCGGCGGGGTCAAAGCAGATGAAGTATCGCTTCATGTCGTTGCGGAACTGTTCAATCTCGGCGAGAACGTCGGGCATGTCCATAACGTGCGACATCGGAAAGCTGAGGTACGCTTTTTTCATATCGCGTTTGAACAGGATGCGCGCCATCATTTCAGCCAGCATGTCGTCCCCACGCACACAGATGAAAAAACACCCATGCCCGCGAATGATTCTGCTGAGCAGCTCGGTAGCGAGGATTTCTTCTTCCCGCCAAACCATCAGATCCTTCAGCGTGTGGTCAATATGCCCGTCGCGTTGCAGGCGGCGATGAACCTGGTCGATGCTGTCGAGCATGACGATGTAGATGTCGGCATCGAATTTGAGCATCTGATCGTGGTCGAACGCGAAGAACAGCCCGTGGTTCCAGCGAAAAGTTGCGTGCGTGTTGATGATAACGTTTGGATGGTTGTCCGCATCTGCGAGGATATCTTTAAAGACGCTGCGGCGGAGATTTTCCAGTCGCGACAGCGGCAGGTCGAGAATTTTGCCCTTTGAAACGTCCGGTGCCTCACCGTACATCATGTTGCCAACGTTGTAGGTTTTCAGCCCAAACCCCTGCTGGTTCGCGATTTTCTCAACGCGAGCGAGAAACTCTTTCTTGTCGACGCCAACTTGTCCTGTAACTACTACTTTCATATTTTTTTAATAACATCCCTACAATTATAAATTTCATTTTAAACTTACTGTGCCCAATGCTCTAGCAGTAGAGTAACGCCCAACTTGCGAAGAACCAACCGAATAATTCTTGACGTTAGTTAAAAAGTTAAAAACTGCGGTCGCGGAGTTCTGCGAGGGTGTCTTCGAAATCTTTCGGCAGGGGGGCGGTGAGTTTCATTTGCTCACCGGTGCGTGGGTGGCGGAACTCGATTGTCCGTGCGTGCAGCGCCTGCCGCGTGATAAGCGGGCCTTCGGCGCGGTCGTGATGCCCCTCGAGCTGGCTGCGATACAACGGCCCGCCGCCGTACATTTTGTCGCCAACTATCGGATGCCCCAGCGAACTCATATGAACTCGCAGCTGATGCGTTCGCCCCGTTTTGGGAAACAGCTCCATAAACGAAAACGCCATCTTAGACACGCCGGTTTGTATTCGTTCGATAACCTTGTATCGGGTGACAGCATCTTTTGAACTCATCGAAAACGGCAGCCCGGTTTTGTGCGAGACTGCATATTTTTCGCGGAATCGCGGATGTTTGCCGATGGGCGAGTCGATGACGTCTTCGTCGAAGTTGACGCTGCCGTGAACGATGGCGTTGTAAGTCTTTTGAATTTTGCGTAGCTCGAACTGTTTGCCTAACCGCCACAGGGCAAGCTCGCTTTTGGCGATGAGAATGATGCCGGTCGTGTCGCGGTCGAGGCGGTGGACGATCCCGGGGCGAAAAACTTGGCCGTTCGTCGGTAGATCGCCAATGCTCCGCCAATTCTGCTTGAAGTAAAACGCCAGCCCATTAACCAGCGTGCCCGTCCAGTTACCGCGGGCGGGGTGGATGATGATGTTCGGCTGCTTGTTAAGGGCAAGGACATCGTCGTCCTCGTAAACAATATCCAGCGGGATATCCTCGGGTGGAATTTCTCGCGGTTGCTTGGTGGGGAGCACCATGTCGATGATATCCCCAGGGCGGAGAGCGTAGCTGGGTTTTACGATTTCCGAATTTACGGTGACATTTCCCTCGCGAATGTATCGCTGCAGGGCCGTGCGGGAATTGTCCTTGCCCAGTCGCCCGGAAAGGTACTTGTCTAACCGGCGATTTGTGCGAGTGCGTCGGATCGACAGGCGGCGATGTTCCAGCCCGTCGGCCTCGGGGGGTATTACGGTTTCGACGGCTTCAAGCCCGTCGGCATCGATGAGGATTTCGTCGTCGGGGGATTCGGCGTCGACTGGAATTTTTTCATCCATTGCGTCTTCGGGTTGTGCGGGGTGTTCCGTCATCGCAGCGGGTTATCGATTCGTCCGCAAGCTGTCGGAAAGTGATGGGCCGTGCCGTTCCATGCGGGAACGTTCGACGAGCATCCAAATGACGAACAATATCCAGACGAGTATAGCAATTGCTATGACGACGGGTAGCGAGATCATGCTGAAGATTTCCAGCAGCGTTTTCTCTTGAGGATTTACGTGCCCACGGAAAAACGGCATGCTGACGGCCCAGCCGACAAGTATCGCCCCAACTGCCGTGACCAGCGACTGCACACCCGCGGTTATCCATGCCCATGAGATGCTGATTTTCTGGCGGTTGGCTAGGAATATGAGCAGAAGGGTTATAATCATCCACGCAAGCCCTACGAGGTCGATGATGAATCCAACGTCGGAGAAGAACCATTTGACGGCGGCGCTGAGTGGGGGGAGTTCGAGGTCGCTGGTACGAACGAGGTTGTACATAAGGCTTCTGCTGAAGCCCGCGACGACTGACCACATCAAAAACGCCAGCCCGGTAAACGACAACGCCAACCCAATGTCCAATCGCGATGTTCTTTTCAAACGTCCTAGCATTTTGTCTCTCGATTCCGGTTTATCTCGTGCCCAAAGCTCAATTTTCAATAAAAATTCCCGACGACCCGCCGAACACGACCCAAGCAAAGATATCACGTTACACCCGGGCAGTCAAAGGCTTTCACAGGGCGAATCCAAAAACTAAGCAGCCTACTTGTATATGGTTCAGGATGGGTAATGATTAACCTGCAATATTTCTGCTGGCTGCGGTGTCGGCCGCGTCCGTAGCACGACCGCGAGCCGCGGGCGGCAATAGGGAGCAGGGACTTGGCAATAGGTCGTAGCACGACAGGCAATAGTGGCAAGCAGAACGGGGATTGGGCATTTGTTTCTAATGACGAGTGCCTAATCCCTATTGCCTATCTTTTTTCAATATCCAATGTCCAACACAGAATATCCAATTTCGCTCCGCGGCGCAAGCGTCCAAGGTAAAGAGCTTTCTAATCTTAACCCCGAAGGGGTGACCAGAATTTAGCCGTGGGTGTAGCGCAGCGAAACCCACGGAAAAGGATTATCCCCCAATATATAAGCCCCAACGGGGCGGCAGAAATGACTACTTCCCCATATAACGATCATCGAATTTAATTTCATGCAACTCCAGCAGTGCGATCAATTCCTCGTCAAAAGATTTTACCTTATGATGCTCCTGCTGTTTACGAATGTATTCGATGACCCGCGGAG